>DATEQL010000855.1:0-4347 GCA_035272665.1 Allostellaceae bacterium | reverse complement strand
GCGGTCAACCAGCTTCGGCAGCAGATCGAGCGGGTGGCGCCGACCGGCAGCCGGGTGCTGATCACCGGACCACCCGGCGCCGGCAAGGAGGTTGTCGGGCGGCTCCTGCATGTGCGCTCTCGGCGCTCGAAGGGGCCCTTCGTTCCGGTCAACTGTGCGACAATGCGGCCGGAACGGCTTGAGGTCGAGCTGTTCGGAACCGAAACCCGCATCGACGGGGCGCCGCGCAAGGTTGGGACTTTTGAGCGCGCGCATGGCGGCACGTTATTTCTCGACGAAGTTGCCGACATGCCGCTCGAGACTCAAGGCAAGATCGTGCGCGTGTTGCAGGAGCAGACTTTTGAGCGGGTAGGGGGGTCGAGCCGTGTCGAGGTCGATGTCCGCGTCGTCGCTTCGTCGAATCGCGAGCTCGGAAGCGAGATCAGTGCCGGCCGATTCCGCGAGGATTTGTTCTATCGGTTGAGCGTGGTGCCGATCAAGGTCCCGCCCTTGCGCGACCGTCGCGAGGATATTCCCTTGATGGCGCGCCACTTTATGGCGCGAGCGTCCGAGGCGGCGCGGCTCGCCCCGCGGGAGCTCGGCGAGGATGCGATGGCGGGGCTGCAGGCCTACACGTGGCCCGGCAATGTGCGACAGCTGCGCAACGTTATCGATTGGCTGCTGATCATGGCGCCGGGCGATGCCCGCGAGCCGGTGCGCGCCGACATGCTGCCGAACGAAATCACCGCGATCGCCCCGACAGTCGTCAAATGGGAAAAGGGCAGCGAGATCATGACGCTGCCGCTGCGCGATGCGCGAGAGGTCTTTGAGCGCGAATATCTGATCGCTCAAGTCACGCGTTTCGGCGGCAATATTTCCCGCACTGCGGCATTCGTCGGCATGGAGCGCTCGGCTCTGCACCGTAAGTTGAAATCCCTCGGTGTCTTCGGCAATGAACGTCCGCTGAAAATCGGAGCGTGAGCGGAGTTGCGGGTCCGGTCACACAGTCGGGCTTTCCCGGTTAAACCGGGAAAATCCGGGAAAAGAGACGTACCGCGCCTCGGTTTGACGCCGATAAGCCCTTCTAGTTCATATACTTGCGAACCAAACTCCATCCTCTTCCCGATGGTTGCCGGGAAATTCTGACGATTTCTTGACAGCCAAATCTGAAGAAGACTTGTGCGTATAAATGCATGGGGGTCCTCATTGTGCAATCCATGATGCTCTCCAATCTCGACGCCAAGATGGCGACCCGGTGGGAAGCAGGGCGGCGATGCGGCTGAGCCGAAAGCTGCGCGAGTGTGATCTCTCGCACGCGGCGATGGCGGCATGAGCCTCACGGCGGCGGGGCCCCTTCGCCTATATCGGCCGCGGGCGATCCTATTTGATTGGGACAACACGCTGGTGGATAGCTGGGCGACGATCCATGAAGCCCTGAACATTGTGATGGCGGCGATGGACAAGCCGCCCTGGTCGCTCCGGGAGACCAAGGAGCGGGTTCGACTGAGCTTGCGCGAGAGTTTCCCGCGCCATTTTGGCGAGCGATGGGAAGAGGCGCGGCGGATCTATCTCGACAGTTTCAGCGCGATCCATCTCGACCGATTGACCGCGCTGCCGGGGCGCGCCGAGTTACTCCGGGCGCTCGCCGATGAAGGGATCTTTATCGGCGTGGTCAGCAACAAGACCGGTACCCTATTGCGGCGAGAGGCGGCGCGGATAGGCTGGTCGGCGCTGTTCGGCGGCATCGTTGGCGCAGGCGATGCCTCGGCAGACAAACCCGATGCCGCTCCTGTTTTGCTCGCCTTGGAGTCAAGCGGCATCGACGCGGGCGAGAAAGTTTGGTTCGTAGGCGACACGGGGGTCGACATGGAATGCGCCCGCAACAGCGGCTGCGTGCCGGTCTTGCTCGAGAGCGAGCTGCCGGAGGAAGAGTTCGCCCGATGCACGCCGCGTCTGGTCTTTTCCGATTGCTCGGCCCTGTTTCGCCTTATCCGGGGCTTGTGATTCATCGAATCGAGCCCATCTTCTAACCGGAAACTCGCAGGTCTGTGTGAGTATTTGCTTATTTGGTCATGAGCTGGCCCGTTTTGCTCCAAGAAGTGATGGGAGAATACCCATGACACCGGAAAAGTCGCAGAACGTTCAGGACGTCTTTCTGAATCATGTCCGGAAGAACAAGACTCCGGTCACCGTCTTCCTCGTCAATGGGGTGAAGCTACAAGGAATCATTACTTGGTTTGACAATTTCTGCGTGTTGTTAAGGCGCGATGCGCATTCCCAGCTCGTGTATAAGCATGCGATATCGACGGTGATGCCGGGGCAGCCGATTCAGCTGTTCGAGCCGAACAAGGAGATTACCGAATCCTGAGCCCGGGAAACGCAGCGGGGATCCCGGGGGGCGGCTTTACCGGCCGCGCACTCGTTGTGCACCCTGCACCGAAGTCGGCGCCGAATCGGCACTCATCAGAATTTTTGGGCCGTTCAATCGAAGCTCGGCTAGAGGAAGCTGTCGGCCTCGCACGGGCGATCCGTCTCGATGTCGTCCGCGCCGAGATCGCGCGCATCGCGCGCCCGCGGCCGAACAGCCTGCTGGGTCGCGGGACCCTCGAAAATCTCGGCGAACTGATCAACGAAAACGGGGTTGGGGTCGTCGTCATCGATGGTGCGCTGAGCCCGGTGCAGCAGCGCAACCTCGAAAAATCCTGGCAGGCGAAGGTCATCGACCGGACCGGTCTGATCCTCGAAATTTTTGGTGCCCGCGCACACACTCATGAGGGCCGCCTGCAGGTCGAGCTGGCGGCGCTTTCCTACCAGCGATCGCGCCTGGTCCGCTCGTGGACCCACCTCGAGCGCCAGCGCGGCGGTTTTGGATTTCTCGGCGGGCCCGGCGAGAGCCAGCTCGAAATCGACCGTCGGCTGATCGGTGATCGGATCGCTCGGCTCAAACGCGAGCTCGACGACGTGAAGCGGACGCGGACGCTGCATCGCGAGGCGCGACGCCGGGTACCTTACCCGGTGGTGGCGCTGGTCGGCTACACCAATGCCGGAAAATCAACGCTGTTCAACCGGCTGACCCAATCCTCGGTCACCGCGGGGGATATGCTGTTCGCAACCCTCGACCCGACGATGCGGCGCCTCAATCTCCCCTCGGGTCGCGCCGCGATCCTGTCGGACACGGTCGGCTTCATCTCGGACCTTCCGACCCACCTCGTCGCCGCCTTTCGCGCGACGCTGGAGGAGGTCATTGAAGCCGACGTCGTCATTCATGTCCGCGACGTTCATCATCCGGACAGCGAGGCGCAGCGCCAAAACGTGCTGTCCGTCCTCGCCGATCTCGGTTTCGACGAGCCGTTCGAAGACGGGCTTATCGAAGCGATGAACAAGATCGACCTCGTCGAGCCCACGGCGCGGGCGAGTCTCGCCAATCGGACGCTGCGCAATTCACACGGTGTCGCTCTCTCCGCCGCGACCGGAGAAGGGTGCGAGGGTTTGCTGACAATGATCGACCGGCGGCTGGAAAGCGACGTCCGCCCGGTGCGGCTGGACGTTCCGCTGACCGACGGCAAGACCTTGGCCTGGATCTACCGGCACGGCGAGGTTCTCGGCCGGCGCGACGACAATGAGGCTGCTCACCTCTCGGTTCGGCTCTCGGAGGCCGATATCGCGCGGCTGCGCCACCAGCAGCGCCTGCATTAGCGCTCGTTGCGCTTCACCTCCTGCCATAGCCCATCGAGCGCATCGAGGTCGGTTCCGGTGGCGCGGTCGGCGGCGAGCATCTCGACGCTCCGAAAACGACGCTCGAACTTGGCCGTCGCCTGCCGCAGCGCGGCCTCGGGGTCGATCTCCAGCTTGCGTGCGAGGTTGACGACGGCGAAGAGAATATCGCCGAACTCCTCCTCTAAGGCCGCGCGCTCGGCGTTCTGGTCCAACTCGCTCTTCAGCTCTGCGATCTCCTCAGCGATCTTTGCGAAGACATCGCTTGCTTTGGGCCAATCGAAGCCGATCCGCGCCGCGCGGCGCTGAATCTTGACGGCCCGCAACAGCGCCGGCAAGGCCAAGGCGACGCCGTCGAGAACACTTTCCGGAATGCCCATTTGACCAGCGCGGGCTTGCCGTTCGGCTGCCTTGTGCTTTTCCCAGGCTTCGTTCTGAGCCGCTACCGAGCCGATTTCGGCAGCGCCGAACACATGAGGATGGCGGCGTAACATCTTGTCGGCGATCGCCACAGCGACATCGTCGAAATCGAACAACCTGGCCTCTTCAGCCATGCGGGCGTGAAACACCACTTGAAAGAGGAGATCGCCGAGTTCGTCCTTCAGCGCCGCCGTATCGTCCCGCGCGATCGCGTCGGCAACCTCGTACGCCTCC
>DATEQL010000854.1:0-10466 GCA_035272665.1 Allostellaceae bacterium | reverse complement strand
CGATATGACGCAGGCCGATCCCATGGCGCGCGACAATGCCAAGGCGATTGCCGCGGCGGCACTGTCGCGTCTGAAGAATTGGGACATCTCGGCCGACCAGCTCGCGCGCCTGCAACGCACCGGCACCGCCACCCGCACGCTGACCCTGAGCGCGCCGATCGGCGGCATCGTGATGGAAAAGACCGCGCTGCAAGGCCTGCATTTCGGGGCGGGCGACATGCTCTATCGCATCGTCGACCTCTCCGCCGTCTGGCTGCTGGCCGACGTCTTCGAGCAGGACCTCGCGCAAATCCATCCGGGCCAGAGCGCGACAATCACGGTGCAGGCCTATCCCGGCCGCGTCTTTCAAGGGCGGGTTGCCTTCGTTTACCCGACGCTCAATGCGCAAACCCGCACTGCCAAGGTGCGCATTGAGGTGCCCAACCCCGATATTCTCCTCAAGACCGATATGTACGCGACGGTCGAGATCGCGGCGCCGGTCGAGAGCGCAACCGTGCTCGCGGTGCCAGATTCGGCGGTGCTTGATACCGGCACGAGGCAGACCGTTCTTGTCGACCGCGGCGAAGGGCGCTTCGAGCCGCGCGCGGTCAAGCTGGGGGCGCGCGCCGACGGCTATGTCGCCGTGCTTGAGGGGCTCCGCGACGGCGAGACGGTCGTCACCGGCGCCAATTTCCTGATCGACGCCGAGAGCAATCTGCGCGCTGCCCTGCAGGCCTTCACGGCGCCTGAGGGCAAGTCGCCATGATCGGATCCATCATCACCTGGTCGACCCGCAACAGCTTTCTGGTGCTGCTCGCCACGGCCTTCATCATCTTCGCCGGCGTCTATGCCGTGCAGCGCACGGCACTCGACGCCATTCCGGATCTCTCCGATACGCAGGTCATTGTCTACACCGAATATCCCGGCCAGGCGCCGCAGGTAATCGAGGACCAGGTCACCTATCCCTTGACCACGGCGCTGCTTGCCGTGCCGCGCTCCAAGGTGGTGCGCGGCTTTTCATTCTTCGGCGTCTCCTTTGTCTATGTCGTATTCGAAGACGGCACCGACCTTTATTGGGCGCGCTCGCGCGTCCTCGAATACCTCAATTTTGCCGCCAAGCGGCTGCCGGAAGGGATCACCCCTTCGCTCGGGCCCGATGCGACCGGCGTCGGTTGGGTCTACCAGTACGTCGTGCTCGGCGCCCAGCGCACGCTCGCCGAACTGCGCACGATCCAGGACTGGTATCTGCGCTATCAGCTGACCAAGGCTGAAGGCGTCGCCGAAGTCGCAAGTGTCGGCGGCTTCGTTCAGCAGTATCAGGTCGTCGTCGATCCCCAGAAATTGCAGGCCTACGGTCTCACGCTCGCTCAGCTCACGAGCGCCATCCGCGCCAGCAACCGCGACGTCGGCGGCCGCGTGGTCGAGATGTCCGAGACCGAGTATGTCGTGCGCGGCCGCGGCTATCTCCGGAACACTGGAGATCTCGAAGAGATCGCGCTCAAGATGCAGGGCGGCACGTCGGTGCTGCTGCGCGACGTGGCGCGCATCGAGCTCGGACCCGAAGAGCGCCGCGGCATCGCCGAGCTTAACGGCCAGGGCGAAGTGGTGAGCGGCATCGCGCTGCAGCGCGACGGCCAGAACGCGCTGCATGTGATCGACAGCGTCAAGCAGAAACTCGCCGAGATCGCCCCTTCCCTGCCGCAAGGCGTCAAAATCGAAGCGGTCTATGACCGCTCCGATCTCATTCATCGGGCGATCGAGACGCTGAAGCATACGCTGACCGAGGAAAGCATCATCGTCGCGCTCGTCTGCATCGTCTTTCTGCTCCATGTGCGCAGCGCACTGGTCGCCATTCTGATGCTGCCCGTGGGCGTGCTGATCGCCATGGGGCTGCTGCATGCGCTGGGCTTGAGCTCCAACATCATGAGCCTGGGCGGCATCGCAATCGCGCTCGGCGCCATGGTCGACGCCGCGATCGTGATGATCGAGAACGCGCACAAGCATCTCGAGCGGGCCGCGCCCGGAACATCCCGCGCGAAGATCCTCACCGACGCCGCGCTCGAGGTGGGGCCGGCCCTCTTCTTCAGCCTCGCAGTCATCACCGTGTCGTTCCTGCCGGTGTTCACGCTCGAGGATCAGGAAGGGCGCCTCTTCAAGCCGCTCGCGCTGACCAAGACCTTCGCCATGGGCGGGGCCGCGCTGCTGTCGATCACGCTGGTACCAGTGCTGATGCAGCTGTTCGTGCGCGGGCGGATCCTTCCTGAAGCCAGGAACCCGATCAACCGGGCACTGATCTGGCTTTACCGGCCGGTCATCGCCGGCGTTTTCCGCGCCCGGCTACCGACCATCCTGCTCGCCGTGCTCGTGCTGGCGGCGACGGTCATTCCGCTCAAACGCCTCGGCTCCGAGTTCATGCCGACGCTGAATGAAGGGACCTTGATGTACCTGCCGGTGAGCGTGCCCGGCATGTCGGTCACCAAGGCGGCCGAGCTGCTGCAGACATCGGACCGGATCATCAAAAGCTTTCCCGAGGTCGCGAGCGTGTTCGGCAAGGCCGGCCGCGCCGCCACCGCGACCGACCCGGCCCCGATCGAGATGTTCGAGACCATCATCAACCTGAAGCCCGAGGACCAGTGGCGGCCCGGCGTCACCGTCGACACGCTCACCGCCGAGATGGACAAGGCGCTGCACTTCCCAGGCATCAGCAATGCCTGGACGATGCCGATCAAGGCGCGCATCGACATGCTGTCGACCGGCATCCGCACGCCGATCGGCGTCAAGGTCTACGGGCCGGACCTCGCCGGCATCGATCGGCTGTCGCGCGAGATTGAAGCCGATCTGCGCCAGGTGCCCGGCACCAGCAGCGCCTACGCCGAGCGGGTGCAGAACGGCTATTACCTCGAAATCACGCCCGACCGCCCTGCCCTCGCCCGCTACGGTCTGACGGTCGGAGATTTACAAGAAACGATCGCGACAGCGCTCGGCGGCGAGACCGTCACCACCACGGTCGAGGGGCGCGAGCGCTACACCGTCAACGTCCGCTATCTGCGCGGGCTCAGGAACGATTCTCAGGCGATCGCCACGCAGGTGTTGGTTCAAGGCATGGGTGGGCCCGCGGTACCGCTCGGCCAGATCGCCTCCGTGCAGCCGACGCAAGGGCCGCCGATGATCCGCACCGAGAACGCCCAGCTGGTCAATTACATCTATGTCGACATGCACGACCGCGACATCGGCGGCTATGTCGCCGACGCGCAACGCGTACTGGCGCAAAAGGTCCGGATCCCGCCGGGTTACCACCTCGAATGGAGCGGCCAGTTCGAATATCTCGAGCGCGCCAAGGCCAAGCTCGCGATCGTGGTGCCGATCACGCTCGTCATCATCTTTGTGCTGCTCTACCTGAATCTCGGGCGGCTCACCGAGACGCTGATCGTCATGCTGTCTGTGCCTTTCGCCCTGGTCGGCGGCGTGTGGCTGATGGCCTGGATGCAATTCAACATGAGCGTCGCCGTCGCCGTCGGCTTCATCGCGCTCGCCGGTGTCGCTGCTGAGACCGGCGTCGTGATGCTGATCTATCTCGACCACGCGATCACCGAAAGGCGCGCACGTTGCGCCAGTGAGGGCCGGGCCTTCGCGCGCGAGGATTTGCGCACGGCGATCATGGCCGGTGCGGTGGAGCGCGTGCGGCCGAAGATGATGACCGTGACGGCGATCATCGCGGGACTGCTGCCGATCCTGTGGAGCCACGGCACCGGCTCCGAGCTGATGCAGCGCATTGCCGTGCCGATGATCGGCGGCATGGTGTCCTCGACAGTCCTCACTCTCATCGTGATCCCGGCAGTTTATGGCCTGGTTAAAGGCTGGGGGTTCGAAAGGGCGCGTCAACAGATACCCGCGCCGATCGGCGGGCCGGCGGAGTGAGGTGAGAGACCGTGATTGATCAGATGATGGGCGGCGGGATGATGTGGGGCATGGGCCTGGTTGGGCTCCTGGTCGTCATCGTCCTGGTTCTGGGCGCAGCGGCCTTGGTGAAATATCTGTTTTTCGGTAAGGGGAGGTAACACGCGAACCTCGCGCAGCCTTGCCGCTCCCTCTCGCCGCGGGGGTGCGGGATGAAATCCTTCGCTCTTAATCGCGTCTAGCAGAGTTCTGCTTCAGTAAAGAGCTTGTTCAACTTGATCGTGTCCGCACGCTGCCGCGCTTCCTATAGATCGCACTGGATCTTCTACGGATCACCGCAAGACGCGCCTAGTGGGATAGTCCGATATTCAAGGTATACATTATAACTGGTTGGCGTTATTAGTATATTCTCTAACATAACGTCCTTTATGTTAGACCTATCCTTCATAGCCTGAACTCGTGATTCCGGAGGGCTGCGACTCCCCGGGCAACGGTGTAAGAACCGGCCGCAAAGCGGAAACAAGCCCAAAATGGACCAATTTCGCGCTCTGAAGATCACGAGTGCAACGGGACGCACCTTATATAGAGGTGTCCCCATATAGAGGTATCCGCCGCCCGGTGCCCGATCGCTGCGCGGGAGCCAGTCGTACCGCGTCGAGCCCATGACGCCCCCGGTTTCTACGGTGTGTCAGCCGGCCGAGCCTTCGCTGCGTCGAGCGCAAGGACCGGCCGGCGCGCGGCCTCGAAGGTATCGACGAAGAATACGGCTTCCGTCCCGAGCTCGGTGACAGTACGCTCCAAGACCTTGCTCGCCGGGCCGGCGAACCGGAGACTCCAAAATGGGTGAACGAACAGGTAGCGCTCGGTAGCACCTCCCCGGCTCAATGAAACCACCGGCAACGATAGAGGGCCGGCAGTCGCAACCGACATCTGACCCGGGCGCAGACGCACTATCTCGGCGGCGAGGTCGCTCGCCAAACGGGGCCAGTCGGCGATCTCCGGAAATTTCGCCCAACGTCCGTCGAGTCCAGATCGATACGACGGGTCCAGCAAGCCCCTTAGAAAGCCGAGGCCCAGGCGCCAGTCCAACAGCCCATGATAACCACGGTTCCCATACCGCTGGAGGCAGAGATAGCACGCTTGGCTACAGATTTGCCGATGGCCTTGGACCAGAAAACTGGAAACAAGTTTGTCGCGCGTATCCTCGACCAATGAGCGCATGAGACGCACGATCAGCCTCTGACCATCCGTGTCCCGCTCAGCGAGCCGACGGCAAAAGCCAGCGCCGTTGACCAGAAAGTCTGTGATCTGGAGAACGGGGTTTCCTGCGCGCATCCGCGGCTCGAGCGCCTCGAACTCTTCGGGGGCGATGTCGAGCTCCAGGGCGGCCCTTTGAACCAGAAGCTGCGTTGCACTCACTGCTGCAGCGCGGACACTCGTCTGCCAGGGCTGCCGGCCCAAGCGATGGAAGGCCAGTCCGCCAGGAACGGTCTCCATAGCGATGTAGAGCGCATCAGTCGCTTTACGCGAGAGAAGGCGGATGCCATCCACGTCATAGCGGTCGCTCAGATTGGCTGGCCTGGTCCAGCGGTCAGGGTGCTCGTCGTAAACGTCCGGCGCAATGAATTGATTCTTGATTCTGAAGCCGACGCCCTGCCGGCCTTTCACCGGCTGCCATTTCTGGTCGGCGTGATAGACGGCGTAACCCCTCGCGCGACCGTCATCACCGACCGGCCCTTCGTTGAGCCGCAGGACGGCCGCCTCGCCCCCTGCGAAAATGGCGAGGTTCGTCCCCTCTACCGCAGTCGTCGAAATCTCCTTGATTTCGGCTACTACAACCCGACGTATTGTTTCGACGTCTTCGTCCTCTTCTGCCGCCATCGGAACGAAATCCGTGCGAAAGCCCGCCGGCACAAAGAACTCCCGAAAAGAGTCGACGGACAGCCATCGCACCACAATCGGAGCACAGCAGAGCTTCAGCCGGACGAGTGTGTTCGTTGCGTGGACCGCCGCAGGCCGTGCAAAGGGCGAGATGAAAGCTCTCCGCGTACCACTGAGGATCCGGGGCGACCCGTTGATAGCCAGTTGCATTCGAAAACTCCATTGGTCTCTGCAGCGGCGCTGTGAAGCCGATCGCCCGATGTCTCCGTTTGTCTCGCACCAGGGATTGACCGGGAGCAAATTCATAGATCGCCATGTCGAGATCGCGATCGATCGTGTCCCAATCGAGTTCCCCGCTCTGCTGGTCGAGCCCGAGGTAGAGATTCCGCACACGAGTCGGCATACCGTACATCGGGAGGATGCCAAATTCAGCCAGGAATCCGGCGAGACTGGACCCGCCCAGCCGTCCGATGGGCTGCAGCTTCATGATCGACGACATCACTGCATCCACAGCCGAGGTGGCAAGGAGCTCCGTGCAGCGCCTCTCATTTCCCGCAGCAAGCACCTTCACGAAAGAGGTGCGGTAATCGTCCGATTGGACCAGCGCCTCGCGTAGGCGTCGGGGCCACAATGATCCTTCGTCATAGAATTGGCCGGTCGGGACGAATTCACCATGCACGTCAGGTATTCTCACGTCGTCTCCCACGTAGCTCGAGCCATCTTCGCGCCTGAGGATATCGAAGGCCCGCGTGAGCCAGACCTTCCGCAAAAGCCGCAATGGGATGTCGAGGTGGTCCGGCGTCAAGAAGGGCGGCGGCGGTGCATCGCCGGTGATTGCTTCGGGATGGCGAAAATAGTGGAGATCGTGACTGCGGCTCCGGCAAAGGGTGACGACGATGGAATATGCAAGCCCACGGCGGCCCGCGCGACCAACGCGCTGCTGATAGTTGAATCGCATGGGAGGCATATTGGCCTGATAAACCGCCTGCAGCGCGCCGATGTCGATTCCCACTTCCATCGTCGTGGTCACTGAAAGCAGGTCGATCTCCTGCGCGGCGCGTTCGATTTCTCTGTCGGTATCCGATGACGATCTCTCGACGAAGATCCCTCGAAATCGTCTAAGGCGTTCAGCCGGCGAACCTGTCTGGCCAGTCAGCTCCTCGCAGCGCAGTCGATATGCGGGTACGTTCTCCGCCCGCCCTCTGATGATGCGTCTCGATAGAAAATTTCTATCCCACATTTCAACGACGGCTCCGATCGCTGTTTTTGGGAGGTCTTTGCAGCACCGAGTGCAAATCCCAGTGCCGCTGTGCAGATGAACACGGCCGCAATTCTCACAGCGAAGATACGGCTCATTCGCCTCCGAAAGGCGCACGTAGAGGCGTTCGAGTTGGATCAATCCGTCTCGATGTCCGAGAGCGGTCAGGCGGTCGAGAACGGTCGCCAGTTCTCCCTCCGGATCAGTCGGGTTGCAGGCCGCCGCGAAGCGACGAACACGATTGCTCTTCGGGACTTGCGATGCCAGGGCCCAAGGCTTCGTGTCGTCGCCAACCCAACGATTGCCATTGACTCGATAAGCGTCGGACATCACGCGTAGATAGGCGTCGAGGCGCTCAGTATCGGTTCCCTTAGCGGGGAAAAGCGATGGATAACCGAGCCCCGTCTCCTCGAGTGCGAAATAGGTTTTTGAGAAAAGTATTTCGTCCACCAGCGCTCGCTGATCCTTCACGACGGCCAATCGGGCTTGCACGACGTCGAGTCGAGACCCGGTACGCCAGGAAAACCCTCCGCTGCCGGCGTTGGGTTCGAAGAGACTGGGCCAGTGCAATCCGGCGATCGGTTCTACGCCCGCGTCGTCCGTAGGATGGATTCCGAGGCCTACGAACTGCGCCAACAACGCATTCGTGTTCGGTCCTCCCGAAGTTGGAATCCGTTCAATGAGTTCCATGAGCGGCACACATCGAGCGTCGAGGCCATGGTGAACATCCTTCACCTGCTGGAGGAGAGCCACAGCGTCATCGGTTCGTCCGGAATCCATCGCGCGTCGCGCCTCAGCCGTGAGCTGCTCGCGGCTCGGACGCGCCGAAGCCTCACGCGACTTCTGCTGCACGATCTCGATGAGCATCTGACGTCTCACGTCCTGGTGGTGCCGCCCTTCGATGTTGAGGGCCGCCCTGGCCGCATCCTGGCGGCTGTCGGAAAACACCACCGCCTTCGCATCTGCGCCGCTCGCCTTGAGCAGCTCGAAGAGTTCGGTGGCAACGAGCTGGGAGCTCTTGGCGAAGCCCGTGCGAAAGCTTCGAACAGGCGATCGCCGGCCCTTGGTCCGCCGACTATAGTCCGTACCGCAAGAAGGGCAGCATGTCGGCGCGGCCGTTCCGGGCCGAGCATTGTCATTCTTTCGGCCTTGGCGCCGGAACACCCGTCCGCGAACCACTGCATCAGCCCCGGGGTGAGCCTGGCTCGCTGGAACGACTTGGCCCGTTCGTGTGTCGAGCACTGCCTCGGCCCACACTTCAGGCTCCTCGCCGGCAGCAGGTTCGTTTCGGGAAGGCCAGAACACCGCGAAATCGTCATAGCTGAGGTCTTCGTAGTGGCCGGTGGTCCCGAGCTCGGGCAGCTTCTCCAGCTCTGGCGAGGCCGGGAGCAGTTCGTCGCTGCCATGGGATGAGCGGCCACGCCTCCCCCCGACGTAGACGTCGCCGCAGGCCTCGCAATAGATGAGCTCGAAAGTGCGCCGCGGCCCATCACCAGCATCGAGTGTGTAAGTCGTGCCACGCTCAATGGTCGTGCCATCGAAGAACACACCATCGCCCGACTGACGGATGGTCGCGAACAGCCCCTCGATGCTTCGCAGGAAGATGTGCGCCCGAAGGCTCGTGATACCGTCGGCCGGCGCCGATCCGTAGAGTGTCTTCAGATGGTCACCAAGACCGCGCAGAAGCATGAGCCCGTGCAGAGCAGTGAAGCCGGGCGTGTTCTTGGCACCAAAGATTCGATCGCTGAGCACGTCGACGCCGGTTGCGCGCACGCGATCGCCGTCGTTTGGGAACCGGCATGCCTGCACGAGCACGGCGGCAGCCGCATCGACCGCTCGCTTCGCCGCCAATGAGGTATCGTCCGGCGCCGGGCTCCCGCACAGCGCCATGAACACGCCCCGCATTGCCCGATCGAGGTCGGGTGTTCGCTCGGTCGGGCGGCCGATCGCCTTCCCTCCATCCGTCAGAAGGTCGGCGAGTTGCCGGAACGGTACAGGGTCGAGCACTGCAGGTCCAACGAGCGGGGGTAGAATTGGGGCACCCGGGACGATGCACCCGCGCCAGAATTGCGGGTCGGTGGCGCCGCCCGCACCGAGCTTTTGGAACGTGCCGAATGGTCCGAAGAAATCGTGCAGGTATCTCGTGCTGCGCTCGCCATCCTGACCGTCGAGCGGCAGAGAGGCGCTGGAAGCCAGGATGCGGAGCTTGTGACGGTTCTCCGGCTGATCCAGCCCGAGCCGATGGATGAGTGCACGAACCAACCCTGACACCTCGGTGCCGGCCGAACCGCGCACCAAGTGTAGTTCGTCGAGCACGAGGTAGAAGTAAGCGTCTTCGTCCTCCTCGAGCCACTGACGCGTGCGCTCGAAGATCGAGGCCTCGACCTCACGCGACAGCATGGTGCCCAGCATAGATACATTGGTGACAAGGATATCGGGCGGGCTTTGCTGCATGTCCCAACGCGACAAGAGCTCGCCGCCGTCCGTCGCAGGGAACAGGAAGCGGGTCGACTCGGGCACCCCTTCACCATTCTTGGCTGCCGTCTCGGCCTCCTGGCGGTCGAAGTGTCGGGCCGTTTCCTGATCTTGCTCGAATCCCGTCAGCGCCTCGGCGAGTCGGGCGGTGCGCCTGGCCGTGCGTCGCCGCTCCTGCCTGTCACTCGGCCGACGCGGATGGCGCAGATGCCCGGTGACGGGAGTCGCGCCGGTGTACCGCCCGAAAAAAATCCGGTTACCGCCAAACCTGTCGTCCATGACAGATCTGGCCTCATCCGAGTCGAGTGTCCGGCGCAATCGAGTCAGCTGGTCTTCGACCAGCGCATTCATCGGGTAGAGCACGATCGCCCGCACCGCCTTGGAACGCGAGGAATGCTCACGGGCTCGGCGCAACTGGAAACGTTCCGGGTCCGTCTCCCACCATCTGTCCGTCAGGAATCCGCTCGACGGCTGAGGCCAGGTTACGGCCTCAGCAGAAATTGTGGCTAGAATCGGAAGCATGAACGCCTCGGTTTTTCCCGAGCCCGTGCCGGAGATTACGATGCCCGGCTTACCTGGCGCGATACCGCGCGTCAGCATGTCCATCTGATGAGCATAGGGATTGAAGAGGCTGCGTCGTTTGAGACCGGGTCCATCGCTGATCGCGCCGGGAAAAAGGCCCGAGAGGGCGAGCTCCACGAACGCCTGGCGAGCCTGCACAGACATCCCGTCCAAGGGGTTGTCCTCTGAGAGGCCGACGAGGTCCTCGAGCGAGTGCGGTGACGAACGATAGCGTGGCACCGGCTCGAGAAGGGGCAAGGTAGTGAGGGTTCCCGGTCGCCGGAGCAGTTCCCGGCGAGCGCTCGCCAAATCCTCGCGCCGAATCCGAAGGCCGTCGAGGGAGGCCACGAAGAGCGGGGATAATTTCGGCGAGGGCTTGGCGGGCTCGGAAAGTCGCAGCCGTGCGCGCGGTGGT
>DATEQL010000853.1:0-2753 GCA_035272665.1 Allostellaceae bacterium | reverse complement strand
GGCGAGGCGCTCTATGCCGGTCCGGTTATGGGCACGGTCGAGGCAGCGCTGGCCAGCGGCCAGGAAACAGCACAGACGATCATGACAGGGTCTGCGGCGACACCACCCCGCGTCCGGTAATGTTCCGAGCTCACGCTCGGTCGGCTCACTTTATCGTCCGCCTGGGCATGTCTCGTCATCTTCAAATGCGCAGCAATGCGCCGTAAGTGGCCATTTCGGCGGACTCAATCGAACAGCGAATTCGACCCAATTGTGTCATTCGCTGCACTCTGTTCACCGCCGATGGTGGACGTCGTTCCCTCGGTACACCCTGCTAGCGCCGGCCACTGGCGATCCGGTACTCGGCTGCCGCTTCGATTGGCCCGCCCGTGTCGGCGAGGTCGCGCCGGACCTCTTCGCGCACGGTACGGCGTATCTCCTCGGCCAGCGCGGCCAGCGCCTGGCCAGTAGAAGTGCCGCCGCGTTCAAAGGGTCCATAATAAGCGTCGAATGACGGCAGCACGAACGTGTGCTTCACAGTGTCGGTCTCGATGTCCTCGAAGCCGGCCTCACTGAAGAGCGACTGTAGTCGTGACGCCTCGCCGAGCGCGAAAGTCCGAGTGACGGCCTCGGCCAGGCTTGGCACATGCCGCGCTATGATTAGGTTGATCTGGTGATTATAGGAGCGCTCCACCACCGTATTGACCGAGACGGCTGCGCTCCCGCCGGGACGAAGCACGCGACGAAACTCCGAGAGGCCCCGCGCCGGGTCGGGGAAGAACATCAGCCCGAGATTGCACAGAACCGCGTCGAAACTCCGGTCTGGGAACGAGAGCGCCTGCCCATCCTCGACCGAGACCAAAACGTTCGGTGCTTTGCCGAGACGTTCGCGCGCCTTCTCGACCATGGCGGGCGAGAGGTCGGCGGCCGTGACGTGGCCAGTCGGGCCGACGGCAGCGAGGGCTGCCTCGGCGGAGAGCCCCGTGCCCGTGGCGGTGTCGAGGACGCGCATACCCGGTGCGAGGTGGGCTGCGTGCAACAGGAAGGGCATAAAGTGCGCCGTGACGTGCGCGAAGGCGCGGTCGTACTCTGCCGCCGCCGCGTCCTTGAAGGTTAGTTCCTCCGCCATCACACCGCGTCGCCGTTGACCGAGCTGAGCGGCCCGATAATTCAGGGATGGCGTAACGGCGAAGACGTGGGTGCTCGCGGCCGCCCCGTTCAGAGCTTGAGCAAGCGGCGGGCGTTGCCGTTCAGCAGTTTCTCGGTGTCTTCGGGGCCGAGCGGCAGTGTCTTCAGCCATTCGGTGCCGGGCGGGTTTTCGGCGAACGGGTAGTCGACCGAGAACAGGATACGGTCGATGCCCAGCTCCATCATGCTGCACTGGAGTGCCGTATCCGAAAAAAACCCGCTCGTCGTGATCCAGAAATGTTCGCAGAAGATGTCGCGAAAAGTCTTCTCCTTCATCGACGCGCGCAGCCCATGGCTGATCCGCCACAAGAGAAACGGCAACCCCTCGCCCATGTGCCCGAGGATGATCTTGAGGCCGGGATGGGCATCGAATACGCCGCTCAACACAAAGCGCAGGCCCTGGGTCGCGGTCTCGACCGTAAAGCCCCAGGCGGCACGCAGGATACCGGGATGCGACTGGGCGTAATCCTTGTAATAGGCCTCGATGACCGCAGGGTGCGGCAACGCGGGATGGATATAGATCGGCACGTCGAGCTCGGCGGCCCGCTCCCAGATCGGCCAGAACCGCTTATCGTCGTGAAAGACGCCGCCGGTCATGCCGTTGACCATGGCACCCTTGAAGCCGAGTTTGGTGACGGCGCGCTCCAGTTCGTCGGCCGCGGCGCGCGGGTTGGCGGTCGGCACCACGGCGAAGGCGGAAAAACGATCCGGGTGGCGCTGAACCGCCTCATGGAGCCGATCATTGGTGCGGCGCGCCAAAGGCGGCCCGGCTTCGGCGTCGACTGCCTGCAGTCCGGGGATCGAATGTGACAGGACCTGCAGATCGATGCCGGCCGCGTCCATCTCACGGATGCGCAGCGCGCCGAGATCGTCGAGCCGCTCGACGATATCACGACCCGCGCCGGGACCGCCGCCGAGTTGCTTGACCTCGGGATCCTGGTAATGCTCTTCGAGCGCGATGATATAGGGCTTCTTTGCCATTTCTGTCCTCCCTCCTATGCCTGGCGCGCGCCGGGCTGGGTCGCCAAGGTCGGCGCGAAGATTAAACCATCCGGCCGGACGAGGCACTCGATCCGTGCCGCATCCTGGTCGGGTCGCACGATGCGGCCGCCCGCCGCCGTCGTTGAAGCCACCGACCAGGCGTGTCGGCAATGCCGATCATGTCGTAACCCAAACGCTCGGCGCTCTCGGTAAGCCGCCGGACGAGATCGGGAACGAAGGGCCAGAACAAGAACCCGATGCGCACTATTCCCTCCCAAGCAAGGCGCCGATGACGCCGCCATCATGCTACGAGATCATCGGCGAGCGCGGCCGTCCGTTGCGCCGCCCTTTCGCCGAAATTAACCGGGCGGCCGGGCGGCCCCAGGCAGGCTCGCGGGATCGAACATCAGCGGCACCCGCAAGGCGGCGAGCCGGCCGCTCATAATCGATGGCGTCCCGGTGGCCTCGGCGTAGCGGCCGACATCGGGGTTCCACATCGGGTAGCTGAACCCGGCGGTGTGGGTCAGCAGGTGCTTCAAGGTGATCGGGCGTCTGGCTGGGCGCAACATCGGCTCGCCAGCTGCGTCGAACCCGGTCAGCACCTG
>DATEQL010000852.1:0-5861 GCA_035272665.1 Allostellaceae bacterium | reverse complement strand
AGCATCAGGGAGACGATCAGCGCCAGTTCGATGATCGTTACCGCGAGGGTGAGTACGAGCGTCCCATACGGCTCCCCTAGTCGCAGCGCGACCAGTTCGGCGTGATGCACCGCGGCCAGCACGCTGCCGATCAGTAGTGCTGCTAGCAGGAGACCGGCGAATAATCCGCCACCCTTGCCGAGCCCGGCCCAACCAACGAGACCCAGCACCGGCAGGATCCAGAAGCCATACGGTATCCGGTCCCCGTGTAACGCTGCCATATCCCGAGGTTCTGCTCCGTTACGGTGACGCCCGCTCTATCCCGCCGGGCGGATGAGATATATCGTGATCCGGGACGCGCGATTTTGCCGGATTTCCAGGTCGGGAACACGCGATTATCGGTCAGAGATCGATTGCCGTGTAAAGCTCCGTGGACGGGGGAGAGGGCTAAGCTTCAATATGAATCGCGCCAAATCAGCGGGTTATCGGCCTTACCCGTCATTCCTGCGAAAGCGAGAATCCAGGAGCGGCAAATTCTTTCGGTTCGCCCCCTGGACCCCCGCTTTAGAGCGTGTGAGAGAATTGGCTGCACGCCCTGTCACCTCGCCCCGCCTGCGGGGAGAGGTCGCAATCTGCGCGTCTGCGCGCGGATTCCGGGGAGGGGCAACGGCCCTCTTCTGCAACGGCGAGTTGTTGTACAATCGTGAAGAGGCCCCTCACCCCAACCCTCTCCCCGCACGCGGGGCGAGGGAGAATCGTGCGCCTGATCCAGCCAATGCCTAATTTCTTCACGTGCTCTTCCGCGGGGGTGACGATAATCCTTGACGGGTCGGGCACTCGGTGACGGCGGGCACGACCGACACCGTGACGGTCGCCGGGGAGGACGGGTCCCTGCGTCTCGACCGCTGGTTCAAGCGGCATTATCCGGCACTCGGCCATGGCCGCCTCGAAAAGCTGCTGCGCACCGGGCGGATTCGGGTCGACGGCAAGCGCGCCCACGCCGGCGACCGCGTCGCTCCGGGTCAGGCGATCAATATCCCGCCTCTCGACGAGATGACGGCACCGGCCCCGCGGGCGCCGCGACAAGCGCTGCCGGGCGACGAAGCCATGCTGCAGGGTGCCGTCCTCCACCGCGACGACGCGGTGATCGTGCTGAACAAGCCGCCCGGTCTCGCCGTCCAGGGCGGCAGCGGAACCGAGCGGCATCTCGACGGGCTGCTGGACGCGCTGCGTTTTGGCTCGGACGTACGACCGCGCCTCGTTCATCGGCTCGACAAGGAAACGAGCGGGGTTCTCGTCATCGCCCGCACCGCCGCGGCGGCGGCGTTTTTGACCCGGGCGTTCCGCGAGAAGACGACGCGCAAGATCTATTGGGCGATCGTTGTCGGCCGGCCGAAGCCGCTTCGGGGCCGCATCGACTTGGCCCTCGCCAAGCTCCCCGGCCGGGAGGGCGAACGGGTCCGCGCCGATCCCGAGGAAGGCAAACACGCCGTCACCTATTACCGCGTGATCGACAGCGCCGGTGACAAGGCGAGCTGGCTCGCGTTGCTGCCGGTCACCGGGCGGACGCATCAGCTGCGCGCCCATTGCGCCGCGATCGGCACGCCGATCCTCGGCGACGCGAAATACGGCGCTGCCGCCGCCCATCTCGACGGCGTCCCCGGCGCCAAGCGGCTTCACCTACACGCGCGCTCTCTGTCGATCCCGCATCCGCGCGGGGATACGTTGCGGGTCACGGCGCCACTCCCCCGCCACATGCGGCAGACTTGGGAATTTTTCGGCTTCGCGGACGATGTCGAAGACCCGTTCGCGGATCTCTCGGAGGCCGAGCGAAAATAGCACTAATGTTTCTAAGATGTTACCGTCACCCCCGCGAAGGCGGGGGTCCAGGGCGACCGCTTCAGTCCTTGGGTCTCTGCATTCCCGCTTTCGCGGGAATGACGAGTAAGCTACTGACATTTCGAGATTCATTTCCGGTCGTACACTCAACGTGAAGCGCTTCTATCAAAAGGCGGAGGCCGTGCCGGCGGCCGGCGGTCGCGGCGTCGTCCTCGACGGCAAGCTCGTTAAGACGCCGGGGAAGCGTGATCTGATCCTGCCGAGCATTGCCCTCGCGGCGGCGGTCGCGGCGGAGTGGGACGCCCAGCAGGGCGAAATTCGCCCGGCGACGATGCCGCTGACGCGCCTCGCCGGTACCACGATCGACCGAAATCCGACGCAGCGGGATGCGGTCGTGCGGCAGGTCGCCCACTATGCCGGGACCGACCTCGTCTGCTATCGGGCAGCTCATCCGCCGGCGCTCGCCGCCCGCCAGCAGGCGGTATGGCAACCGCTGATCGACTGGGCGGTCGAGCGGTATTCGGCACCGCTCGCGGTCACCGCCGGGATCGTCCCGGCGACCCAGCCGGTCGCCAGCCTCGAAGCTTTTGCCGCGGCCGTCGCCGCGCACGACGATTTCTCGTTGACCGCGCTGCATGCCGCGACCGCCGCCTGCGGCTCGCTGGTCATCGCGTTGGCATTGCTCGAAGGGCATCTCGATGCGGCCGTGGCCTTTGCCGCCTCACAGCTCGACGAAAGCTTTCAGATCGAGGCCTGGGGCGAGGATATGGAGCAGACTGAACGCCGCGCCGGCCTCGCCGCAGAGATCGCGGCGGCGGCAGAGTTCATGTCGCTGCTGCGCGGCTAAGCGGCGACTTCCTTCCGCGGGTGCACGTCCCGTTCGATCGTTTGGCCACGCTCGGCGAGCACAAGCGACAGCTCATAAGCCGATTGCAGGTTCAGCCAGAATTCCGGCGATGTACCGAAATAGCGCGCAAGGCGGACCGCTGTATCAGCCGACACGGCGCGCGGCTTCTCCTTGCGAAGGATATCTGATGGGTGCGGATGCGCGCCATCAACCTGTTCCTCAATGCTAATCGACAATCTCGACCAGCTCGGCGCCGCTGTCACGCCAGACGAAGCAGATGCGCCATCAGTCATTGATCCGGATGCTGTGCGGCCTACGCCGGTCGCCCCTGAGCGCCTCCAGGGGCTTTCCGGGCGGCGATCGAAGATCCGCAAGGCGGGTTGCCTCATCGAGCATGTCGAGCTTGCGCAACGCTATCGATTTGATCGCTTTGAATCCGGCAACGGTTTCGCTTTCGAACAGCGAACAGCGCCTCGGTACGCCTGTCCTTAAGGGGCGCATTGCATCGTACTCGCCGGCCGTCGCACTCGGCCGTCAATGGTGAAGGTGTCGAGCAACTCCCGGCACTTCTCGTGCGCCCCCCAGGGAAATTGGGCGCCGAGGCAGAGGACAAGCTCGCTTGACCACAGCGGTCGACCGACTTCACGCCGCGCCCATTTCCAACTGCGCCCGGCGACCCGCCGCCAGGCTTGGCGCCGGTAACGGGCCGGCAGGTCCGGGCTGTCCCCGATGAAAAGGAGGAGTGCCAGGTTCAGGTCGTGCAGGATTTGCGCCTTGTTCGCCGACAGACGGTCAGCGGCGATTTCTGCGGAATCGGGTGCAGCGACGATCGGCGTGTCGGTGATCCCGAAGCGGCAGCGCCGGGCGAGACGCAAAGCCAGCGTGTAATCCTGGACGAAGACCCGCTCGTCGCAGCCGCCGCTCAGCCGCAAGGCCTCGCGGCGGACCAGGAGGTTGCTCGGCGTGAACCAGATCGAGCGCAGCAGCGCGCCGAGCGGATCGGGCAGAACGCTCGGCGCCGATTGGGTCGGCCGTGGCCAGGATAGCCGCTCTTTCAGTCGATAAGGCTGCCCGGCCCCGATCATCACTTCGACGCCGAGGCATTCCATGCATTCGATCAGGTGCTGGGTGGCATAGGGAGCGAGCAGGTCATCGCCGTCGAGCAGCTTTACCAGCGGCATCGAGGCGGCCGCAAGCCCGCGATTGGTCGCGACGCTCGGGCCTTGGTTGGCCTGCGCGATCAGGCGAAATCCCGGCAGCTGCGGCCCCAAGCTTTCGAGCAGCTCGCGCGACCCATCGGTCGAGCCGTCGTCGACGATGATGACTTCGCGCTCGAAATCGCCTTCTTGGGCCGCGACCGAGGCGAGCACATCGGCGAGATATTGGCGCTTGTTGTAGACGGTCAGGACAAAGGAGACGGCGGTCCGCGGCATCGGAGCGAAATGGAGGCCGCTCAGGCCCTCACCGGCTTTTCTGCTGCCTGCTCAGCGCGGAACTCGGCGAACACTTTGCTCGCCATCATCATCGACTCGCGGATGATCGGCATGCCGACATAGCCAGAGAGGTGGAGCAGCACCTCGGTCAGCTCCTCTTCGGTCCAGCCCTGACGCAGCGCCATGCGCAGATGCAGGCCGAGCTCGGGCTCGCGCCCGGTGGCGGCGTCGGAGACGACACAGACGAGGGCTCGGGTCTTCAGATCGAGGCCGGGCCGGCTCCATAGTGCGCCGAACACCGTTTCGGTCGCCATGTCGATGAATTTCTTCATCACCGGGTCGCTGTAAATCTCGCGAGCGGACCGTTCGACCGCCGCGTCGCCCAAGAGCTGCCGCCGCAGCGCCGCCCCTTTTCGATACAGCTCACTCTCCGCCATCGGTCCACCTCGCTTCCGAGAAATGCCCGGCAATTCTCCCCGTGTTGCCGGCCGCACACAAGTCGCAGAAGCCGCGTCCGGCTTTCCGGACCGCGGCTCACATGAGTTGGCGAATGAGCGGAGGCTTTGTCGCAATTATTACAACTTGAAAATTGATTTTACAGCGCCACATGTTCGGGCCGATGAATCCTGAACGGAGTACCGACGGGTCACATGGGGGTTACTAGAAGCGTTGGGCAGATGGGGAGAGTATTCCAACTAAAAGGAGAGGTTCGCTGCAGAGTTGCTGCAGAAGCACCGACGATAAATAATCAACTCAATTTTTAATGGTGGTTCGCGTAGGAAAAATCAGGCGGATCTGGCGCTGCGTTCGACTCGATGCTATCCCGCGTACTCATTGGTTGCGAGGTGCCATGAACGATATTCTCGGCCGCCTGGAAGATAAGCGGGCGGCGGCGCGGGCCGGTGGCGGCGCCCGCCGGATCGAGGCCCAGCACCGGCGGGGCAAGCTCACCGCGCGCGAGCGGCTCGAACTGCTGCTCGACCCCGGTTCCTTCGAGGAATGGGACATGTTCGTCGAGCACCGCAGCCACGATTTCGGCATCGACGCGCACAAGATACCGGGCGACGGCGTCGTCACCGGCTACGGCACGGTGAACGGCCGGCTGGTCTTCGTCTTCAGCCAGGATTTCACGGTGTTTGGCGGCTCGCTCAGCGAAGCGCACGCCGAGAAGATCTGCAAGGTCATGGATCAGGCGATCAATGTCGGCGCTCCGGTGATCGGGCTCAACGATTCGGGCGGGGCGCGCATCCAGGATGGGGTCGCCTCGCTCGCCGGCTATGCCGAAGTCTTCGAGCGCAATGTGCTGGCTTCGGGCGTGGTCCCGCAGGTCTCCCTGATTATGGGGCCGTGCGCCGGGGGTGCCGTCTATTCGCCGGCGATGACCGATTTCATCTTCATGGTCAGGGACACCTCCTACCTTTTCGTGACCGGGCCGGAGGTCGTCAAGACGGTGACGCACGAGGCGGTAACGCAGGAAGAATTGGGCGGGGCGGTGACCCATACGACGCGCTCGGGTGTCGCCGATCTCGCCTTCGCCAACGATGTCGAGGCGTTGATCGAGCTGCGGCGGTTTATCGACTTCCTGCCGGCCTCGAACCGGGCTCGGCCGCCGTCACGGCTCGCGACCGATCCGCGCGACCGGGTCGAGGCCTCACTCGACACGCTCGTCCCGACCAATCCGAACCGGCCCTACGATATGAAGGAGCTGATCGAGAAGGTGGTCGACGACGGCGACTTCTTCGAGATCCAGCCCGACTTCGCCC
>DATEQL010000851.1:0-3952 GCA_035272665.1 Allostellaceae bacterium | reverse complement strand
CATCACTTGCGTAGCGCTGTCCGCCTCGCTCATACTTACGTCGAGTGATTTCGGTCCACATCTTGTGCCTCGATGATTGCTTTCCACAACCATCATGCCACAACCAACTGAAATCACTCAATTCATTTTCGGTCAGCCTCTTAGGAGATTCTCACATTCTTGGCGCCGGAGCCGGGCGGGCTGGGATGATGCCCTATGATCGCACAGGCTCCAGGCGGGCCAGGGACCGCGCCGACCTGGACGAGCAGCGCCAAGGACATGGTGGGATGTGCGCTCGGGATCTCGCGGCTGTGGTTCACCCTCGGTTTCGGCATTGTCAACGAAGTTTATTATCCGCGTGTCGACATCCCGCAGATCCGCGATCTCGGCTTCATCATCGCTGACGGCGAGGGTTTCTGGGCCGAGGTCAAGCGCGTCGCCAATTACCGGATGCGACTAGTGGCGCCGGGTGTCCCGGCGGTCGAGATCGTGCATCAGCACGAGCGCTATTCGCTGCGTCTGCGCATCGCCCCGGCTCCTCGGCGCGACGTGCTGGCGATCGAATGCCGTCTCGACGGTGATCCGAAACTCAAGCTCTATGCCCTGCTTGCGCCGCATCTTGGCGCCACCGGATACGGCAACAGCGCTGCCGCTGTCGTGTATCGCAATCGCCGCATCTTGTGGGCCGAGCAAGGGCCGTTCGGGGCCGCCTTGGTGGCCGTAGACGAAAAGCAGCGCGATGCCGTCGGCCGAGCCAGCGCCGGGTATGTCGGCGATAGTGACGGCTGGCAGGATTTCGCCCGCAACGGAGCGATGACATGGGAATATGCCAAGGCGGGGCCCGGCAATGTCGCTTTGATGGCCGAGCTTCCGCGTCGGGTTGTGCTCGCACTCGGGTTTGGGAGCAGCGCCGAATCGGCAGCGACACTCGCGATCGGGTGTCTGCTGCAGCCCTTCGACGGTCTGCTCCAGCAGCATATCGCGCCCTGGCAGGCATGGCAGGCGGAACGCAGCGATCGCCATGCGGTGCCGCTCGATATTCCGCCTGCTCTTGGTGAAGAGTTCCTCGTCTCGACCGTCGTGCTGCGCAGCCATCAAGACAAGACCTATCCCGGAGCGATGGTGGCGAGCCTCAGTATTCCGTGGGGCGATACCGGCAACGAGCGCGGCGGCTATCATCTCGTGTGGCCACGCGATCTGGTCGAGACCGCGGGTGCGTTGTTGGCGCTCGGCGCCGAGCAGGAGGCGCGCGACACTCTGCGCTACTTGATCGCCACCCAGATCGAGGACGGCCACTGGCATCAGAATCAGTGGCTCGGCGGGACACCCTACTGGCAGGGGATTCAGCTTGACGAAACCGCCTTTCCCGTGCTGCTCGCTGCGGCGCTCGGAGAACGCGAGGCTCTTTCGGGTATCGAGGTCGAGGACATGGTGCGCCGGGCGCTCGGCTTCATCGCCCGCACCGGGCCTGCTACAGACCAGGATCGCTGGGAGGAGAATGCCGGCGTCAACCCCTTTACGTTAGCGGTCTGCATCGCCGCCCTCGTCGCCGGAGCCGAGCTGTTACCGCCACCGGCGAGCGAATGGGCGCTCGATCTTGCGGATTTCTGGAACAGCAACATCGAGCGCTGGACATCAGTTACCGGCACGGCGCTCGCCGACCGGCTTGGGGTGCCCGGCTATTACGTGCGGGTCTGTGCGATACCGACCTTGGAGGAGCAGGACGGCCTGCGACATGTCGTTTCGATCCGCAATCGGGTTGGCGATGTCGCGATGCGCGCCGACGAAGAAGTCGGCACCGAGTTCCTCCAGCTCGTACGCTTTGGCCTGCGCAGCGCGGACGATCCGCTGATCCTCGCTTCGATCCGGGTTGCCGACGCGTTGCTCAAGACGGATACGCCGTGCGGTCCGGTCTGGCACCGCTACAACGGCGACGGCTATGGCGAGCATGATGACGGACGCGCCTATGACGGCACCGGACGCGGGCGGGGGTGGCCGCTGCTGACAGGGGAGCGCGGGCATTATGAACTGGCCGCCGGGCTCGATCCCTTGCCCTATCTCGAGGCGATGACGGCGATGGCGAGCCCCGGCGGCATGTTGCCGGAGCAGGTTTGGGATACTAAGCCAATTCCAAGCCGGCGCTTGATGCCGGGGCGGCCGACCGGATCGGCAATGCCGCTCGTCTGGGCGCACGCGGAATTTATCAAGCTGTTGATATCGCGCCAGCTCGGACATCCCGTCGACCGGCCCCATGGCGTCTGGCGGCGCTACCGGGGGCACCGTCCGATCGCCCGACACACCTTTTGGTGGCCGCACGCGCCAGTCGACAGTGTCCATGCCGGCCAGCGGCTCGTGATCGCGCTGTCCCGCCCCGCCACCGTACATTGGGGCAGGGACCGCTGGCGCGAGACGGCGGACGAGGCGACCCGCGACAGCGGCCTCGGCTTCCATATCGCCACGCTGGACGTGGGTCACCTGCCGTCCGGAGAGCGCGTCGATTTTACGTGGCGATGGCAGGAAACAGGCGTTTGGCAAGGTCGGGATTATACGGTCGCGGTGCTGCCGGCAGACGACACCTGATTGTTGGTTACTTCCCCGACTGCGCGGCTTCGCCGCCAATAGATTTGTCCCCTGGCTTGGGACGCTCGACTACGATGATGTGGTCGTGTGCATTACGTTCAAGCTGCGTTCGCTGCCCACGGGGAGCCGGTCGGTCGGCGCTACGTTCCAGCTGGGCGCGATGTTAGGCGTCGGCCGATGCGGCGGGATCGAGAAGACGAGCTTGATCTCGCTGACATCAGAGGAGAGACGAGCACGGCCACATATGGCGCGAGCATAGCCGGGCGGGGGCGCAGGCCCAAGCGGTTGGCCGCCGCCGTTGCAATCTTCGCCGAGAACGTTTAGAGAACACCCCGAAGGAGGCCCGAGCAGAACCGGAGACGCGCCATGTTCTTCACCTTCCCCGAGGACGCCCGCTGGAGTGCCGAGCGGCAGGCTGTGGAGTTCGGCGTCGTCATCGGAGAATACGAAGGCGTGGTCCGGGTCCCGCGGCGTGTGTTTCAAGGCCTGTTGCCGGAGCGGCCCACTCCCGAACGGTGCGTTGAAGCGTACTACCTACAGCGGACCCTGTTTGAGAGCATCGCCGAGCGGAAGCTACGCCGGCGCCAGTTGACCGAGGATTGGAATGTGGAGATCAGCGGGCGCGATCTGCGCTAGGTGCCACTACCGGTCATCCAAAAATGCTGCACGATATCGGCGTTACCCCGGCTCCATGCCTTTCGATTTGAGCACGGGGGCAGCGGTAGGTCCTGTGAGGAATCGGATGAGCGACATCGCCGCCTCTGGTGCCTTGGTGCCGGCCCCGATTCCCCCAGAGAAGACCGTCACAGTTCCAAGCTCCCCTGGCAGGGGGCCCACCAATTGCGCGCCCGCCACGGGCACGATTTCCGAAGTCTGCGCGATTCCGATCTCGGCTTCGCCCTTCGCGACGACATCGGCGGATTGGTCGCCTGGCACCAGAATAGTCTTAGCCTTCACTTGCTCGGCGATTCCGAGGCGGTCGAGGACACCGGCGAAATAGACCCCGCTCAAGCCGCCTTTCGCCGGATCCGCATAGACGATCGATTTGGCAGCGAGAAGCAAACGCTTGAGCGCATCGACCGAGCTGATGTCCGGCTTCGGCGCCCCCGCCCGCACAGCCAAGGCCACCGCAATGCCAGCAACGTCTGTGATAGTACCTGGCGCGAACTTGTCCTGCTTCTGGAGTTCGTCCATCATTCGCCGCGGCAGAATGATCACGTCGGCGGTCTCGCCCTCAAGAATACGCTTTCTAATGAGCCTCTTGCAGAAATGCGGAAATGGCTTGGTTTCTTCACGCTGGCGCTAGTTCAAGCGGGGAGCGGGAAGGGCTGACGGTTGAAGAGGCGGACGAGAGCGTCGGCGGCCAGGGCGGCCACGCCGAACATCAGATGGC
>DATEQL010000850.1:0-9599 GCA_035272665.1 Allostellaceae bacterium | reverse complement strand
GCCCTCGATCTACGAGGAATATCTGCGGTGGGGATATCCGCGCTGGTTCCATTTCGTGACCGGATCGCTGGAACTCACGACCGCCGTTTTGCTGGCGCGGGCACAGACGCGGCTGTGGGGCTCGGCGCTCGGCTGCACCGTGATGTTGGCGGCGCTCGCGACCGTGACACTCCACGGCGAATACGGGCACGGGGTGGCGCCGCTTGTCGCGGCGGCACTATCGATACTCGTCGGCTGGATCGCCTGGGGAAGCGGCTTTCCGGCTCGGAATGACTTACACCACCCCGCCGTTCAACGCCGCCGTGGCATTTGACGGCAAATCAGTGTCGGCCGACTCCAGTCGACCAATATTATGCCGACCGGCTCCCGCGTTTTTACCACAGGAGAAGCCAACATGCATGCAGAGCTCAGCATAGTCCCGAACTCGGCATATGACCTCGTATTCCGTTAACGGAATACGAGGTCCTGAGTGACCGGGGATATCGGGCGAATGCCCGGAATGGGGCAAGAAGGGCCGTTCCAGATGCGAGGGCCGAGTGGCCGAATTGGGTCGGCTTGAGCCGTTCGGCCGAGGTCGGCGGGCTGTCGCAAACGGGTGGAAACCTGCCGTTCGTTGCAGTGTCGCAAAATCGCCGAGGGGCACCGTTGATTACCCGTCGCGTCCTTCGGCACGGTTGTACCTGGTTGATCATCTTCGACCGGGGGCGCAAACTGAGAAAGGGTTGCCTTCCCGAGGAGGAGCGCTTGAGCGGAGAGCGGGTCGAACGCCGGCTCGCGGCCATTCTCGCCGCCGATGTCGTGGGCTACTCGCGGCTGGTGGGTGTGGATGAGGAGGGTACGCTCGAAAGGCTGAGGGTGCTGCGCCGCGAAGTCGTCGATCCGATGATCAAGGAGCACCGCGGTCGTATTGTGAGAATTACCGGCGATGGCCTCTTGGTCGAATTCGTGAGTGTCGTCGACGCGGTACGCTGCGCGGTCGACACACAACAGGAGATGGCTCTACGCAACACCGAGGTGCCGGTGGATCAGCGGATCGAGTTCCGCATCGGCATCAATCTCGGCGACATCATGAATGATGAGGAGGATATCTACGGCGACGGCGTCAATGTCGCCGCCAGGCTTGAAGCCTTGGCGCCTCCGGGGCGGGATTTGCGTCAGCCGCGTGGTGCGAGACCAGGTACGCGACAAGCTCAATTTTGCCTTCGACGACAGGGGCGAGCAGCAGGTCAAGAATATAGCGCGGCCAGTCCGGGTATTCGATGTGAAGATCGCCGGAGAGACTATGACACTGACCTCGTATTCCGGAGTGGCAGCGCCATTGCCGCCGCTGCCCGACAAGCCGTCGATCGCGGTTTTGCCGTTTCAGAACATGAGCGGCGATCCGGAGCAAGAATATTTCGCCGACGGCATGGTCGAGGAGATCATTACCGCGCTCAGCCGGATCCGCTGGCTGTTCGTCATCGCCCGCAACTCCAGCTTCACCTACAAGGGAAAATCGGCCGATGTGAAGCAGGTGGGGCGCCAGCTCGGTGTCCGCTACCTGCTCGAGGGCTCGGTGCGCAAGGGTGGGAACCGCGTACGTATCACCGCACAGTTGGTCGAGGCCGAGACGGGCGCCCATCTCTGGGCTGATCGTTTCGACGGCTCTTTGGAGGACATTTTCGACTTCCAGGACAAGGTGGCAATCGACGTTGCCGGGGTCATCGAGCCTGCCTTGGAGGCCGCTGAAGTCCGCCGCTCGGCCGCCCGCCCAACGAACGATCTCACTGCCTACGATCTCTATCTGCGCGCGCTTGCGACCTTCTATCCAATAACAAAAGAGCGGCTTCTCAAGGTTCTGGAATTGCTGGAAGAGGCAATAGCGATCGATCCGCACTGTGGTCCGGCACTATCCCTGGCGGCGATGTGCCAGATGCGGCTCGTCAGAGAAAGCTGGGCCGAAGCGCCGGAGACAGTCAGCCGCAAGGCCGTAGATTTTGCTCGCCAGGCACTTCAGGCGGCGGGGGACGACCCCGGCATCCTGGCCAACGCCGCCTTTGTGCTAGCCAATTTCGGCGAAGAGATCGGTGCCATGATGGCATTGGTCGACCGTGCCCTCGCGCTCACCCCGAGCTTCTCCCGCGGCTGGTTTTTGAGCGGTGTTCTCAGGCTGTGGGCCAGTCAACCCGATCTCGCGATCAAGCATGCAGAGATGGCGCTGCGACTGAGCCCGCGCGAGCGAATGGGCACACCCCTGAGCTTGATCGGCGAAGCCCATTTCTTCAAACGCGAGTTTGCCGAAGCGGCGCCGAAGCTGCTCCAGTCCATTCAAGAAAATCCGGGCTATCCGCACTCATACCGTGTTCTCGCGGCATGCTACGCCCAAATGGGGCGGCTCGATGAAGCGCGAGAGATCATTGCTCGGCTGAGCGTCCTGACACCTGATCTGGTGCCGAGCGCCGCACAGCTGCGCAACCCCGCGGACCGTGAGCTGTTTCTCTCAGGCCTTCGCGCGGCGACGGGCGAAGCGGCATGACCTCAACCGGCCGCCTCGATGGCATCGGTCCCGATGTGCTCTCGAAGCTTGCCGCTGAGCAGCCTCGGCTGATGGCGACAAAATCGGCTATCAACAGCGCGCGGGCCGCCTCGGGCGCGACGGGCCTCCGCCGCGCGACCGAACGGAGCTACAATGTCCAGCGGTGGTTCGTGGCACCGCGTGGCGGGTACTTCTCCGCCCTCGAGGCGCCCGACATGTTGTGCAGGAACAGCGCGCTTTCTTCGCTCCGCTGCGCTGAACCGAGCAGCGGCGAGGCAATCCGCCCACGGAAGCAAAGGGAGGAGACAGGAATGAGACTCGCGGGCAAGGTCGCCATCATCTCCGGCGCGGCATCCGGCATGGGGGCGGCCACGGCGCGCATGTTCGCGCGCGAAGGCGCCAAGGTGGTGATCGCCGACGTGCTGGAGAACGAAGGCCGGCAGGTGGCCGATGCCATCGGCGCCTCGGCGCGGTTCGAACCGCTCGATGTGACCAAACAGGAGGACTGGGTCGCCGTCGTGTCCGCCACCACCAGGCATTTCGGCAAACTCGATGTGCTGGTCAACAATGCCGGCATCTCCGGCAGCGCCGAACAGGACTTTTACAGCACCGAAGCTTGGCACCGGATCATGGCGGTCAACGCGACTGGCGTGTTCTTCGGCATCAAGTACGCGATCCCGGCCATGGTCGCGAACGGCGGCGGATCGATCGTCAATCTATCGTCGATTGCCGGCATTGTCGGGAGCGAGCACGTTCACATGGCCTACAACGCCTCGAAGGCGGCGGTACGGCTGATGACAAAGTCAGTCGCGGTGCAGCACGCAAAGGACAAGATCCGCGCCAACTCGGTTCATCCCGGCGTCATGCCGCCGATGCGCACATCCGGTCGCACCGCCGATCCCGCCGTGCGGGCCGAACGGATGCGCGTCATTCCGATGCGCCGGCCGGGAGAGGTTGACGAGGTGGCGTACGCCATTCTGTTCCTGGCTTCCGATGAGTCGTCCTACATCACAGGTTCGGAGATCCACGTGGACGGCGGAGCTATCGCCATATAGGCCGGCGCCGCGGCACGGCGTCGTTGCTCGTGACGGATCGGCTGCCTTGTCGTCCGCCCGCTGAGACGGATCGCTGCGCTTGAGGAATAGCGCGCGGACGCTACGAGCTATCACGGCGGTCTTTAATTTAATCGGCGCCTCAAAACCTGGGTCGGGCTCGGGCACCCTACCGTGCGCACGCTCGCCGAAGGCGTATGGTGCAACAAGACAACAAGATTTGGTCGTGGCGGCGAAGATTGCTGTGAAGCGCGGCAACCTCGCCCTTGACGAGTTCGCAGCCGAGTGACCGTCCTGGGTCGATTTGGGACTCTCCCCGGGCTTCACGATGCCCCTTCTGGCACCGAGCGGACCGTCAGGAAAAATTACGCGCCGCCGGATCACAATACGCCTTTGGCGCGCAGCTCCCGCATCTCGTTCTCGCTCACCCCGAGGCGGCCGAAGATCTCGGCGTTATGCTGGCCGAGCTTGGGGGCGACGGTGCGCACCCGCACGCTGTCGCCGATCCTGACCGGGGTGCGCAGTTCCGGGTCGTTCGCATGCTGGACCAAGCCGCGGTGGCGCACCTGCGGGTCGGCAAACATCTGCGCGTAATTGTAGACCGGGCCGCAGGGCACGCCGGCCACCTCGAGCACCTCGACCCAGTGATCGGTGGGTTTGGTCGCGAGTACCGCCTCCATCACGCTCTCCAGCGCCGCGCGGTTCTGCATGCGCTGCTGGTTAGTCGCAAAACGCGGGTCTTCGTACCATTCCGGGTGCCTCAAAGCCGCGGCGCAACGCTGCCAAATCGACCGGCCGGCGGCACCGACCATCAGATGCCCGTCTTTGGTCCGCATGCGCTGATAGGGTGCATTCTGGCGATGGCGCGAGCCCTGGCGGGTCGGCTCCTCACGGTCGGCGAGCCACTGGGCCGAGGTCCACGAGCTGAAACCGATCGCGGTTTCGAGCAGCGAGCATTCGACGAGGCGGCCGTTGCCGGTGCGCTGGCGCTCGTAGAGGGCGGCGAGGATGCCCTGCAGCGTCGGGTCCCCGCCATAGATCAGGCGAGCTCATGACCGATCGGTCGGCGCGGGAGGACCATTCGCGCCAGATGTCAGCGACACCATTCAGGAAGAATGTCGATCAAGGTTCGCAGCGCTAATGAGGGCACGATCGATCGCGGGTAAACAGCGGTCACCACTGTTTTCGGTAATTCGTATTGTGGGAGTAGCTGCACCAGCCCTCCATCGGCCAGATCCTCAGCGACAAAAAATGCGGGCAGCCGCGTAATTCCCAGCCCCGCGCGGACGGCGTCGCGAGTGACGGCCACATTGCCGGTGTTTATGCGCCAGGACACTCTTACAGTCTCGCCATTGATGCTCCAGTGATCAAGATTTTTGTGCGTCAGGACAGCGGTCTGGTGCTGCAAATCGAGGACATCTTCGGGAGCACCATGTGTTGCAATGTAAGACGGAGCCGCTACAATAACCATCGACAACTCAGTCAGGCGTTTGCTTATGAGATCGCTGTCCGCAAGTTCACCCATGCGGATAGCTAAATCAAACCCCTCTGCAATAATATTGATGCGGTCGTCGCTGAAATGGAGATCTGCCTGAACGCGGTGATGTTGCTCCAAGAACCGGATAAGCTTTGGTGCAATGACCGCCTGCCCGAATGCCACGGGAGCAGTGAGCCGTAACCTTCCTGTCGGCTCGATGTTGGCGGTTCTGATCTCGGATTGAGCCGCCTCCGCATCGTGGACTATGGACCGCACGCGCTCGAAGAAGCGCCGGCCGGCATCCGTCAGGCTCAACGCGCGGGTTGAACGCGTCAGGAGCGGCACGCCGACCGAGGCCTCCAGTAACCTCAAACGGCGGCTGACGGTTGCCTTGGGTAGTCCAAGGTCGCGCCCGGCGGCGCTCAACGAACCATTTTCGACGATCCGGACGAAGAGCGCCATCCCGGTTAGGTCTATTTCCTCACGCATCGTTCCATTTTTCGAACGTCAGAGTCCCAAATTCTAGCCTACTGTTCCAATTCCCGGCGCGCAATATCTTGCGTCGGGCAGCGTGAAAGATGGCGCAACCGAAATCGATGAAGACAAGATCGAACATGGCGGCGGCTTCCACCGACAGTAACCCGATGGCTTCACGACCCTCTAACATGAAGGAAAAGCAATGTCCGAGATCAACAAGGCCAACACCGTCGCCTTCTACAAGGAGGCGCTCCTCCAAGGCCGCGTAGAGAGTGCGTTCCGGACTTATGCGGGCCGTCCTACCGTCAGCATAATCCGCTCATCGAAGACGGGATGGGGGGCGTCCGCAAATTCGTAGCCTCCATCATGGCCAATCATCCTGACGCACGCGCTGAGATCAAGCTTGTCTTCGCGGATGGCGATTACGTGATCCTCCACAGCCACTGGCACGGCCTGTCGGACAATCCGCGCGGCGAGGCAGTCGTCGACATTTTCCGGCTGGAAAACGGCAAGTTGGTCCAGCACTGGGATGTCATCCAGTCGATCCCGGAAACGGCCGCGAACAGCAACACGATGTTCTAACGGGAGGCGCGACGCGCCAGGCCGCAAACGCGGACGCAACTACGGTCGTCGTTTCACAAGATCACGCGAGAGGTAGTGCGGTGAAAGTCTTGTTCATCATCTCCAATTCCGACACGGCGTTTTGGCTGTCGGAAGTCACCCATCCGTACTGGCATTTTATCGAGCGCGGGGCCGAGGCGGATTTCGCGAGCCCGGTCGGTGGAAAGGTTGTGTACGACCGCTACAGCGACCCGTATTTCGAGCACTCGACTGAGCTCGACGATCTCGTGAGCAAGGGCTTCCTGTCGGACAAGGAGCTGGTCGCCAAGCTCGACACGACGCTCAGGCTCAAAGACGTCGACCTGAGCGAATATGATGCCGTGCATGTGGCCGGCGGGCGCGGCGCGACGTTCGACCTATATCCCAACCAGGACGTCGCCAAGGCGCTCGAACATTTCTGGAGCGAGCATCAGGTGGTTGGCGCCATCTGCCATGGCGCCATCGCGCTCGGGAATATCCCGGATCGCATTCGCGGCCGCAGGACGACCGGGTACACGCTGAAAGGAGACAAGGAACTGCAGCGCATGTTCGGCAGCAGCTTCCTGATCCCGCATTTTCCGCAGACCGTGCTTGAAGAGGCCGGCTCGGTCTATTCATGTGTTGCGCCAAATGACCCCTACGTCGTCAGGGACGACACCCTCGTGACCGGCCAGAACCAGCAGTCGGCTTCGGAATATGCGCTGGTGTTTCTACACGCGATGACTGGGCAAAACCCGGTCTCGGTTACCTGAACGCGTAAGGGTCCAACGGAGGTCTCAATGCTCGGAACATGGGCTGCGACACGCACTGAGCTCCCGATCGTCCACACCTTTACGGCACCGGAAGACGGCCGGCTCGTCGCGTCGCATATCATCGAGCTGCCGTCGCAGCTGCTTGTGGTCGATGCGCAATACACACTTGTCTATGCGCAAGAGGTCGCGCGCTATGCGGCGGCACTGAATCAGCCGCTAACCCGGCTTTATGTCACGCATTATCACCCCGATCATCTGCTCGGAGCGGCGGCCTTCGACGCGCCGCTATTCACGCTTGCCAGCGTAGCGGAAAAGATCGCTGCGGCCGGCGACCGCGTGGCCCACGAAGAGCATGAAAAGGTCGGGGACTACATCCCGGCCAAGGCGCGTCAGCCTGACCGGCGCATTGAGGAAGGGGAAGAAATCATTGACGGGGTGCGCATTCAGCATCGCCGGTTGCGCTCTGCCGAAACGGAAGACGCGCTGATCGTAGCACTCCCCGATGCGGGGGCGATTATCGTGCAGGATCTCGTCTACGATCGCGCTCATCTTTTTCTGGGCGAGCGGCAGTTTGACGGCTGGCGCACAGCGCTCAAGCAGCATTGCGCCCTTCCCTATGACATCGTGCTCCCGGGACACGGCGTGCCCGGAGACAAGGCACTCTATGACGCGATGATCGATTACCTTGATTTCGCGGAAAGCGCCCTGAAGCAGCCAACGACGGCGGCGGAATTCAAGCAACGGATCCTCGCGCGTTACCCGGACTATGGCGGCGGCAAGGTGCTCGATCACCAGCTCCGGTTTTTGTTTCCTTGATTTCGGGAGCGTCGTCATGCGCAACGCCAAAGGATTGCTTATTGCCGTACCCGTGATAGCCGGGCTCGCTGGTATGCTGGGTAGCGTACCCAGTGCAAGGGGTCAGGATCCTGCCGCTTCCGAAGCGATCGAACCGCTAGATGCCCCGACACTGAAAGAGATCAGAACGCTCTATCGAAAGCTTATCGAAGCGGAGAACCGCCACGATCTCGCCGAAGTGCGCGCGATGCTCTGGGACTCTCCATCGACACTCTTCGTCGCCAAGACTGCCACTCCCGAAGAGGGCAACTGGGCCGGGTTCTGGGGCACTGAAATTGTCATGCAACATCTAACGCCGCTTCCGGGCCATCACCCGGCTCGGCGTTCCAGTCTTGGGCGGGCGGAAGCGGCTGCGCCTGTGGCTTCAGATCGAGCTTCGCCAAAATCGCCTTGAGCGGCGCGAGGCGGGGGGACAGTGGATAGCGATCTGCATCAATCGTGGATCGCAGAAATCGGCCGAGCGCGTCGCGCTCGGCGTCGGAAAGTTCAAGCGTATGACCGCCTCGCTGACGTTCAGCTAGCTGGCCAGCTAGTTGACGCGAAATACTCGCCGGGCAAGCGCGCGACGACGATCGCACCAGCCCGCATTTGTCGTGCGCTGAGCGTCTTGGCCATCAGGAGTGTGGCAACGGCGGAACTGCGTGAGCTTTCCACGCTTTGAACGATAGCCACACCAGCACAGCAAGGTTCAACACAATACACGGCATATTCGACCAATTGTCGACGCCGGTCAGGCGATTAAGAATGTTCGGAAATAAATAGGTTGTCATCGCCTCCGAGGAGGTGACACTTATTATGCCGACGCCAACTATAGCTCCTACAGATTGCCACCGGGAATTTCTGATGAAATCTATAGAATATAGCAAGTTGATGTATATCGTCATAAAAAATATTGCTCCTACTGATGCAACTACCAAGGCCGACCCATATAGCAAAACGATTGGAGCAACTGTGGAAAATGGATCTCGTGTTATTTCGGTAATTGGGTTCGTCGACTCGGTTATGGATTTTAGATTCAAGATGTGCGCCGACCAGATTGGATTTAGCTCCTGTAAGATTTGTAACTGGTGTAGGGTTTGGTCTTGGGTTAGGTGTTGCGTATTTGTTGCGTATACATTGACGGTTATTGAATCACCTGGGTTGAGCAATTCTGGAGACGCCTCAAATTTCTGATCGTTTACCTTTTTCCATACGGGGTGTTCCTTCCCCGTGCTATTTTTAGCCAATAATATTTTCCACTCCTTATCAACATTTATAGAAAGATTTTCATAGAAATCCGATGGTATTATTGCTACAGATCCGGTATTGCTGATACTACCGATCAACAGAACGAGATTGTTGACTGGCGTGTTGTCAATCAAAATTGATAGCTTTATCCTGTCTCCAAGCGCAGAGAGAGCACTGGTCACATCACCTGCAAAAAACAGGCTCCTTTGTAGTCGCTTTTCTGTAAACGCGCTCGGCACATAAAATGCCCCATATAGCGTAACGAATGCAGTCACCAGGATGGCAAGGACATGCAATGCTTGCCATATCCTCGTTTCGAGGAGCATCTTTGCGATCTCCGCGTGTTTGCGACGTGATGTCCAGGTCAACAAGCGTCGTTTGGTAGAACTGAGACGTATTTACGTCTTGCCTCCCTACTGGCGGGGTTCGCCGCTGGCATTCTAGTGGATTGCTTCTAACGCTTGTCTCCCGCGCTGGACAGCGGCGAGGATGGCGTCGGCGGGTTTGGTCCAGACGAAGGGCTTGGGCTTGTCGTTGGCATCGGCGATGAAGCGGTTGATGGCGGTCTGCAACTCGACGATCGAGGTGAAGACGCCGCGCTTGAGCCGTTGGCGGGTGAGCTTGGCAAACCAACCTTCGACCGC
>DATEQL010000849.1:0-3818 GCA_035272665.1 Allostellaceae bacterium | reverse complement strand
TAGTCATGGGCTACGCCGCGGCGTTCAACGCCGAGCTACGCGACCCGAAGGCGGCCGGGGCCGATGTGATCCAGCTCGACGAGCCCTGGCTGCAGGCCCGCACGGAGGAGGCACGGCGCCTGGCACTGCCGGCGATCGACCGCGCCCTCGACGGCATCCCCGGGCCGACCGCCCTGCACCTCTGCTTCGGCTACGCCTATGTCGCCCGCGACAAGCCGAACCGCTATGCGTTCCTGCCGGAGCTCACGTCCTCGAAGGTCGGGCAGATCTCGATCGAGGCGGCGCAGCCCAACCTCGATCTCGCCACCCTCGACCGCCTCGGCGACAAGACCGTGATCTTCGGCGTCATCAGCATGGGCGACCCCGAGCCGGAGACCCCGGAAACCGTCGCCGCCCGCATCCGCGCCGCACTCGCGCATCTTCCGGCGGACCGGCTGATCCCGGCCCCCGACTGCGGCATGAAATACATCCCGCGCGATCTCGCCTTCGCCAAGCTCAAGGCGCTCGCCGAGGGTGCCGCGATCGTGCGGCGCGAGCTCACCGGGGCTTAGCGTCGGATCACGGACCAACCCCTGAGACCAGGGGTGAACCTCAACGCACCTCGACGAGGCTTTTGCCGGCCGCGACAGCCCTCGATCGGGGACAATAGAGGCGTTCGCACACGGTATGAACGCGGGCGATCCCGACGCTCCCTTTGGTCTTTCGCGGATCGGACATCCTCGGGCCGCAGATCTACGCGATCGTGCGCCGCCCGCGACATCTCCGAGCGCTTCGTCCTGCCGGCTTAGGCTCTCACATCCGTATCGAGGCCGGGTGCGCCATCACATCGGTCAACCCGAAATCTCCGCCCTTGAACAACAGCGGCGCGCGCATGACCGCCGAGACGGCATAGGCCAGGCAGTCGCCGAAATTGAGCCGTGCCGAGTGCCCGCTGCCTCTGCCGAAGGTCCGGAATGCTTGGCTGGCTACGTCTGCCATTTCCCGACTGAAGGGAACAACCGTTCCCGGCCCCGTATCAATAAAGTGCTCGAGCCACGCCGACAAACGTGTCGTCAGGTTGACCGAGCACCACAGGCGCGCCTCAACCAGCGTGGGCGCACCGATCGCGCATTCGTCGCTCTCGAGAAGGTCGAGGAGTCTCCCGGCGTCCGGCTCGCCGCGGATGATGCCGACCAGGACTGAGCTGTCGAGCACGATCATTCCGGCAGCCCGGTGTCTTCGTCGTAAAACGACTCGATGGGAACCTCTGGCCGCGTCAGGTGCGCGCGATCGCGACGCAGCAGCCGGTGCCAAAGCTCCACGCGATTGCCGCGCTCAAGCGCGTGAGGTCGCGGCCGATATTGCCGCAGCGCGTCGAGCACGACCGCGCTGATTGTCTTGCCTGTCTGCCGCGCCAGGGCGCGCGCGAGCTGGGCGGCTTCGGCGTTGCGGATGTGAACCTGATCCCTCACGGATGTTTCCTATGCACGCGTGCTGCGAGCAGCTATCTGGTACAAATGTACTTCAACGCCGACGCTGCTACAACAGGATGGCCGGTTCGGGACGAGAGCACTCGCCTGTGGCACCCGCCGCGAAAGCTACTCGAACCGCTTTGCGACCGCACTCTCGGGCGTGGATCTCGACAATCCGGCGACGGTCCGCGGGCGCACGAGCGGCACCCCGCGCGCAGTCGCCAAAGCCCGGCCAGTCGACCAACAGGCAGCCGAAACCTCGCGCAGCGAGGCATTCCGCCAACGGATACATCTCCTCGCGGGTCGAAGCGGTGCTAAAGGCGGGCAGCAGCAGCGCCGGCCGGCTGTGGGTAGTCAGCCCACGGTCTTGTCCCATGGGGCCCAGCGTCTCGAAAGAGACCCTGATCGGATGCCTTTGCCATTTCCAGGGAAAGAATTTGTGTTCCCGCATACCGGACGCGGTCCGCGCGCTTATCCCTCGCCGCGATCATCCATCAACAGCAACAAGGTCGCGCGCATATCCGAGCCCAAAAGCGCCTGACCGGCCATCGCGTAATTGGGCGGCGCCAGGGTCACGTGCTGGCCCGCCGCGTGGATATCGCGCACGCAGCGTTCGAGCCCGCTGCTCGTGTAGGGGGAGGCCGAACCTCCGGCGCTGAACATCAGATCGGTGGCCTGCTTGGCGGCGCTCGCGGCGTGCGTCGAGGCCAGCCACAGCATGGCGCGCTGCGTGAGGCTCAGCGCGTGCCCCGCGCTCGCTACCTGCCATGCCTCGCCGAGCGCCTCGTAGAGAAAGGCACGCCCTGAGCGCAGTATGGCTTCCGCACGACCCAGGTCGGCTTGCATCGTGCCATCCTCGCGGAGCACTCGCCTCGAGCGGCTGGCGATCTTGGTCTCCGCAAGCTCGATCAAGATGTCGATGGCGTGGCGGGCAATACCGAGTGGGACCGCCGCGAGCGCGGCGGCGAATAGCGAAATGGTCGGCAGGGCATAGAGCGGCCCGGGCTGCGCCGGGGGTTCCCGGAACGACAACGAGCGGTCGGCCGGCACAAACAGATCAGCGACGGCATAATCGTGGCTACCGGTGCCGCGCAGCCCGATACTGTGCCAAGTGTCGATGATTTCACACGCAGCGGCCGGAAAGAACAATATGCGCGTGACGGGCGTACCGTCGGCTCTGAGGTGCGGCTGATCACCATCCAAAATTCGGCAGCCACCGACGATCCATGCGCAATGCTGGCAACCGCTCCCCAATGGCCACCGACCCGTGACGCGATAGCCGCCATCCATAACTACAGCTTGCCCAAAGGGGCGAAAGGCTCCACCCGTGATGACGCGCGTATCGCTTCCATAAATTTCGCGGGCTGCGTTGGCCGGCAGATACCCGCCAAACGCTCCGTACTCGCCGCCGATCGCCAGACACCAGCCCGCGGCGCCATCGGCTCGCGAGACCTCTTCGATCACCCGGACCAGGGTCATCGGGTCGGTTTCCTCGCCACCCAGGGCACGTGGAATCCACAGTCGGAACAGTCCCGCCTGCGCGAGGGCCTCGACCACGGGTAACGAGAGCCGCCGTGCCCTCTCACTCTCTTCTGCCGATGCCCGGATCTGCGGCGCTAATGCCTTGGCAGCATCGATAAAGGACGTTGCAGAGTCGTTAGTCATATTCCCCCCACATTAACCGCAAGTCCTCAAGAAGCGACGCTGCCGCCAGTCCTGAGCGTCATCCGCATCGCACAACCCGACTTCGACCATCTGAAGCCTCATGACCGGCCTCGGCGAGTGTGTGCTTCCGCGTCGATTAGGGATCTTCACCGATCAGCGGCGACGAGCGCCGGGTGGTCCGCCTCCGCAGTTGTAAAGGCAAGGTAGGCGCGGATGTCCTCTCTCTCAAGATAGGGAAATCGGCAAGCACTTCGGCTTCGCTCACGCCGGCGGCGAGGAGATCGAGGACGTCCTTCACTCTGATGCGCATGCCACAGGGGTCGGGATCAGTCTATTAGCGCGACAACGCGCATGTATTTTGGGACCTGCTCTGGTCCCGTGAATCAGCGAAAAACACGAGCAAGTGTCGGGCTAGTAGTCTTCACTGGACATGAATTTGATGCCGACACCGGGCTGAACTACATGGATGCGCGGTACCATTCCGAGAAAACAGCCGTTCGACGATCCCTCCGTACTATATCGAGCCGCCAACCGCGTCCGCCATCGATGGAGCTTTGCCGTTACCGTCAGTGGCAGCGTGGCCATTGGGTTGAGCCATGGCTGTGGTACCGATTGCCCATCGGCCCCCTGCGTTCCGAAGCACTTGGCCGGCTCCTTCCATGCGCTGTAGCGCCGTTTCCGTTCGCTCGGGATGGTAATCGA
>DATEQL010000848.1:0-5241 GCA_035272665.1 Allostellaceae bacterium | reverse complement strand
GCTATGCTGCCGCAGGGAATGCGGCGCCGAGAAGCGCATCTTCGCGTGCATAAAAGCCGAAGTTATTAGGCAACTGCTGATCCTCGCCCCAACGGTCTGCTCGCTACCGAATGGCCGCTTGCGCGCGCCTCTGAAGGGCGTTACCGGGGTTTAGTATAAAGCAAGATCCCGTATTTATCAACATAATAATTGCCGTTTGTCGTACTAAAATCATCCTTCCATTGTTATTCGATTGTTATTCCATTGTTAGGCCCTTCTAAATACGTTGATCGTAAAAAATCCCGTTGATCCGCCGCGTAACGAATTTCGCATCCAACCAACTGATCCGACGCGATATTTCCTGACGGAAACCGGCCGATCCGGGGCCAAAAACGCGATTTTCGCTGTATTTGCGCCGGTTAGATGAAACCACACTGCCACACCCCAGGACAGGCCCGGGATTGATCGAGCCGGGCCCGATCGCTACCGTGGCGGCTTCGATTGCCGCTGCCGGGAGGATACCGAGATGCCTGACGACGTTCGCAAGCCTGCGATCGACAAGTCGCGCCTGCCGAGCCGGCACGTGACCGTCGGCCCCGAGCGAGCGCCGCATCGCGCGTTCCTTTATGCGATGGGGCTGACCGAGGAGCAGATCGCGCAGCCGCTGGTTGGGGTTGCGACGACCTGGAACGAGGCCGCGCCCTGCAACATCTCGCTTTCGCGCCAGGCGCAGGCAGCGAAAAAAGGCGTTGCCGCCAGTGGCGGCACGCCGCGCGAGTTCACGACGATCACGGTGACAGACGGCATCGCGATGGGCCATGAGGGGATGAAATCCTCGCTGGTCAGCCGGGAGGTCATCGCCGACTCGGTCGAATTGACGATGCGCGGGCACTGCTACGACGCGCTCGTCGGCCTCGCCGGCTGCGACAAGTCGCTGCCCGGATTGATGATGACGATGGTGCGGCTCAACGTGCCCTCCGTCTTCATGTATGGCGGCTCGATCCTGCCCGGCCGCTTCAAGGGCAAGGACGTGACGATCGGCGACGTGTTCGAGGGGGTCGGCGCTCACAATGTCGGCAAGTTGTCCGACGAGGAGCTGCACGAATTGGAATGCGCCGCCTGTCCGTCGGCCGGCTCGTGCGGCGGTCTTTTTACCGCCAACACGATGGCCTGCGTCTCCGAAGCGATCGGGCTGGCGCTGCCCGGCTCGGCCGGCGCGCCGGCCCCCTATGACTCGCGCGACGCCTATGCCGAGGAGTCCGGCCGCGCGGTTATGGAGCTCTTGCGCCGCAATATTCGCCCGCGCGACATCGTCACGCGCAAGGCGATCGAGAACGCCGCGATGGTCGTCGCCGCGGCTGGCGGCTCGACGAATGGCGGGTTGCACATTCCGGCGATCGCCAACGAGGTGGGCATCGATTTCGACCTGCACGCGTTCGGCGAGATCGCCAAGCGCACCCCTTATATTGGCGACCTGAAGCCGGGCGGGCGCTATGTCATGAAGGACTTGCACGATATCGGCGGCGTGCCGGTGCTGATGAAGGCATTGCTCGACGGCGGCTACCTGCACGGCGATTGCCTGACCGTGACCGGCAGGACCGTCGCGGAAAACCTGAAGGATACGCGGTTCCCCAGCGGGCAGGACGTGGTGCGCCCGACCTCGGCGCCGCTGGCGCCGACCGGTGGGCTTGTCGTGCTGAAAGGCAACCTCGCGCCGCAAGGGGCGCTGGTCAAAGTCGCCGGCATGCAGACATTGCGCTTCCAGGGGACGGCGCTGTGCTTCGATCGGGAGGAGGACGCGTTCGAGGCGGTCGACAAGCGCCGCTACAAGGATGGTGACGTGATCGTAATCCGCTACGAGGGACCGCGCGGCGGGCCGGGCATGCGCGAGATGCTGTCGACGACGGCAGCACTCTATGGGCAGGGCGTCGGCGAGAGGGTGGCGCTGATCACCGACGGTCGATTTTCGGGCGCCACACACGGCTTCTGCATCGGCCATGTCGGGCCGGAAGCGGCGCTCGGCGGCCCGATCGCGCTGCTCAAAGACGGCGACCGGGTCACGATCGACGCGGCCGCCGGTACGATCGATGTGGCGCTGAGCGAGGCCGAACTGGCCGAGCGGCGCCGCGCCTGGACGCCGCGCAAAAATGCCTATCAGTCGGGGTGCCTATGGCGTTATGCGCAGACCGTCGGCGACGCCGAGAAGGGTGCGGTCACCCACCCCGGCGCCCGCGCCGAAACCCACATTTACGCCGACCTCTGAGGATGCGTCTTCTGTACGGTCGCCGCGGAGAAGATCATCGCACAAAGCCCTCTCGCCTACGCGGTGCGCGATACCTCGCCGGTGACGCCGCTCCACACCTTGGTCCTGCCGCGGGTCCACACTGCCAGCTATTTCGACCTCGAGCCCGAGGAGAAGCGGGCGATCGATGCCCTGCTCGCAGAAACCCGGCGCGCCATCCTCGCAGCTGACCCTGATGTCGCGGGTTTCAACATAGGCATCAATGTCGGCGAGGCCGCGGGGCAGACGATCTTCCATTGTCACGTCCACCTGATCCCGCGACGGCGTGGCGATGTCGCCGACCCGACCGGCGGCGTTCACGCAGCGATCCGGCTGGCGCTAGGCCTTTTGCCCTAACGGGCTTCGGTCCAGCTTTCGGAAAACGCCAACGCGCAGGTGCTGAAGGGTCGTCCCTCGCGCTCCCTCGGCCACGGCCGGCCCCCCGCCTCGATGCCGTTTCGTGTCAGGCGGGCGCCGAGAGCCGGGATCAGCAGAGTGCACACCCCGTAGGGACGACCGGGCTCCGCATTGGGCTCTGTGTGGATCAGCAATGGATCGCCGATCTGGTACCAGGTCAGCGCAATCTCCTCGTCTCGCGCTACCACCCGCTCCGTCCAGAAATAGCGCGGGTCTCCCGATTTGGTGAACTGGGCGTCGAGCACCGGGATGGCCGTGTCAGCCGTTTCGGTGTTGAGCATGCCCTGGACGGTGGACTGCAGCCATCGCGCCATCGCGATGTTATCGGCGTAGATGTGCCAGCGGTTATTCGTCAACTCGCTGTGGAGGTAGAGAACGTGCCCTGGTCCGGCCGGGCAAGTGATGATGCGCCAAAAGCTCGCATTCGTCGTGTTGGGACCGCCGTCGGTCTGGCTCAGGCGTATAAACGGGTTTTCCCCTGTCAAGATAACACGATTAGGGTCGGCGGGCATCGGAGATACCTCCCCTGGAGGGTAGTCGGGATTAATGCTAAGGCATAGCCGGCTTTGGCGCCATGCCGATGATCTCGCGCGCTGGTGGGTCAACCAGTGTAGGATCGGCGACGCGGCGAACGCCACTGGATAAGCGAGCGAGAGGGCCATGAGCTCTAAGATTGCATCGGTCCGCGCCTTGGAGATCCTCGATTCGAGAGGCAATCCGACCTTGCGGGTGCAGGTGGCGCTGGGGTCGGGAGTCACCGCCTCCGCGTCGGTCCCGTCCGGCGCATCGACCGGCGAGAACGAAGCGGTCGAGCTGCGCGACGGGGACGAAAAACGCTATGGCGGCAAAGGCGTTCTCAAAGCCGTTGCCGCGGTCAATGAGGTGATCGCACCGCGACTCTCGGGCATGGACCCGACACGCCAGCCCGAGATCGACCGTGTGTTGATCGAGCTTGACGGCACGCCGAACAAAGCCAATCTCGGCGCCAACGCCATCCTCGGCGCATCGATGGCGGTGGCCCGCTCGGCCGCTGCTGCGGTCGGCCTCCCGCTTTACACCTATCTCGGCGGGCCGGCGGCACGACGCCTTCCGATGCCGATGATGAACGTGCTGAACGGCGGCAAGCACGCCGACAACAGCGTCGATTTCCAGGAGTTCATGATTGTTCCGGTCGGGGCGCCACGCTTTGCCGAGGCGTTGCGCTATGGGGCGGAGACATTTCAGGCTTTGAAAACCCTGCTCGATCAAAAAGGCTATGCGACCGCCGTCGGCGACGAGGGTGGCTTTGCCCCGAACCTCGCGAGCAACGAGGAGGCGTGCGAGCTTCTCGTCGAGGCAATCGCAGCGGCCGGCTATGTGGCGGGCGAGGATATCGCGATCGCGCTCGACCCGGCTGCGAGTTCGTTCCATGCGGGTCGGCTTTACCACCTGGATAAATCAGGACAGGGCCGCAAGACGAGCGCCGAAATGACCGAGCTCTACGCGAGCTGGGTCGACCAGTTTCCGATCGTCTCGCTCGAGGACGGCCTGGCCGAGAACGATTGGGCCGGCTTTCGCCAGCAAACCGCGCGGCTCGGCACCCGCGTCCAGATCGTCGGTGACGACCTCTACGTGACCAACACCACCTTCATCCGCCGCGGCATCGCCGAGCGATCGACGAATGCGGTGCTGATCAAGCTCAACCAGATCGGGACCGTGACCGAGACCATTGCGGCGGTAGAGCTCTGCCGCGAGGCCGGCTGGGGCTTTGTCGTCTCGCACCGTTCGGGCGAGACCGAGGACCCGTTCATCGCGGACTTCGCCGTCGCCATGGGCGGCGGCCAGATCAAAACCGGCTCGCTATGCCGCAGCGAGCGCATCGCCAAATACAATCGGCTGCTCGAAATCGAGCAAGAGCTCGGGCCGGCGACGGTATTTTCCAACCCGTTCGAGCGCCGCGCTAAATGAACCGACCAGTGCGGTCGAAATCCATGGTAGTGCTGACTAGATCGCTGAAGGTCGGTGTCATCGCCGCAGGGGTAACGGCGGGTTCGATCGGATCATATTGGGGCCTGGTCCAATTCCACGACAACTTTCATACCGTAACAGAGGGGGCCTTCTACCGATCCGCCCAGCCGACCAAAGACGAGCTGCAAGAGGTCGTCCGTGATCACGGAATCAGGTCGATCCTCAACCTGCGCGGCGCTCACCGCGGACAGTCCTGGTACGACGACGAGATCGCCGCTTCGGAGCAGCTCGGCGTCACCCACTTCGACTATGGTCTTTCTTCAAAGCGCGTGGTTACCGGCAAACAGATGGCCGAGCTTCTTCAGATTATCGACAACGCGCCGAAGCCGCTTTTGGTGCACTGCAAGTCAGGAGCCGATCGGGCGGGATTGGTCTCGGCGCTCTATCGCTTTGCCGAGGAGGGTACCAGCGCGGGCGAAGCGGCCAAGCAGCTATCGCTGGTTTACGGGCATTTCCCCTACCTGATGAGCAGGACGAGAGCCATGGACGACAGCTTTTGGGCGTTCGTCGGCGATACGGCGCCCTCCCCGGGCAAAGAGAATTGACCGGGGCGAGGG
>DATEQL010000847.1:0-3016 GCA_035272665.1 Allostellaceae bacterium | reverse complement strand
GTCACCCCTGGCCTTCGCCGGGCACTCCGAGCTCGGCGGGCTCAACCGCTGGTGCCACATCTGGGCCTACAAGGATGCCGCCGAGCGCTTTGCGGTCCGCGAACGTGCCCGTAACGAAGGCGTCTGGCCGCCGCGCGGCGGCCAGCCCGGCGCTACCCTGAAGCAGGAGAACATGCTGGTCGTCCCGGCATCCTTCTCGCCGCTACACTAGCGCTCGAACCCACGGCTGGCCTCCCGATGAGTATCGGGAGGTCAGCGCCGCCTGTGCGACCTGCTGCAGCCGAGTGTCCAAGGCAAACACGACCGCACCAAGCCGACCGCCACGGCACGCCGAACCGATGATCGCCGAGGGCGCGCGGACTGGCGAAACGGGCATCCGCCACGCGCTCGCCTTAGGCGTCTCGCAGAGCGGTCGTTTTCTGGGCCACTTCCTCGAGCTCGGGATGATCGACGACGGGCATGGGCGGCGCGTCTTCGACGGCGTGATGAGCCATGTCGCCGGCACCGGCAAGGTGTTTGCCAACCACCGCTTCGGCATGCCGGGGCGCACCGCGACCCAGCAGGAGGACCGCCTCTATCCGGAGAACTGGTTCCCGTTCGGCAACGCGGTCACAACCGACCCGTTTTCGCGCGAGACCGGCGCGATCCTCCAAGGCCACGTGACCGACCCGCTCATCATCGAGACCAACAGTTCGACCGAGTACTGGCAGAAGGGCGCTTCGCTGGTGCACACCGAGCCGACCGGCCGCAATGACGCCGATCTGCCGCCCAATGTCCGGGTCTACATGATCGCCGGCACCCACCATGGCGGCCGCTCCGGGGTTGATCCGAGCCCCGGACCCTGCGTCAATCCGCGAGCGCCACCCCGGCTCTGCGGGCGTTGTTCGTGGCGCTCGAAGAGTGGGTCACCAAGGGCACGGCACCGCCGCCGAGCCGCATAACGCGGGTCGCCGACGGCACCGCCGTCACGGCCGAGAGCATCGAGATGCCGGCGGTACCGGGCTTGGCACCCGGCGCCAACCAGATCGTCTCGCCGGTCGATTGGGTCGACCCGCCAGTGCGGATCGACAATGTCTACGGCGCCCGAGTGTGCGCGGTCGATGCGGACGGCAACGAAATCGCCGGCATCCGGCTGCCGCCGATCGCGGTGCCGCTCGGCACCCATACCGGGTGGAACGTCTACCGGGCGCAGCCCCGCGAGCTCGCCGACCGTGATGGCTCGCTGATCCCGTTGCCCGGACGAGGGGAGCGCGCGAAGCGGCGGGCGACCCGCGTCCCTCGCTCGAGGAGCGCTACAGCAGCCGCGAGGCCTATGTCACCAAGGTGAGGGCCGCGGCAGAAGCGCTCGTCGCCGAGCGCCTGCTGCTGCCGGCCGACGCCGCCGCCTATGTCGCCGCGGCAAAAGCCTGCAACCGGTTGTGAGAATCTAACACCAAGTCAGACGTTTTACCGTCGTTCCCTTCAAAGCGCAGGGCTGTCTTGGAACCGATATGGGCTGTGTGCGAGGAAGTCGATGCAACTTCAGATCCCCGTGGCCGGGCTCGTCCCGGCCATCCACCCTGAAGCCGCCGCCACTGCGGGAAGGAAAAGGCGTGGGTGGGCCGGGACGAGCCCGGCCACGGGGGCATAAATGGAGCGAGCACCCGTAATACCCCCAAAGAGGTAGCAAAAACCCCGACACCCCGGCGCGAAAGCCGCAGGCCTGACGGCAAAACATTCAAGTTGAACAACCCGCTTCCTGGGTCCCTTCGGCGTGCACTCTCAAATCGTGATGAAGTTGTTGAGCTTCACCCGGACGAGCCGGGCGTTCTCGCCCGACACGGCAATGCCTGCATAGCAGATTGGCCGGGCCTGGGTGTCGATGCTGCGGATACGGCTGGTCAGGATCTCGCCGGCGATCGGCAAGCTCCAAGCCGGAACGACGCTGGGGGGAACGGCCGCACGCGCGACGTGCCCGGACAGACGATCGCGAGGCCGGTGTTCGCGGTGAGCGCGGCCGGAGAAACCACAAGGGCCGGCCTGTTCCCGACCCTTGGTCCGGTCGCAGTCCGTCCAGTTTAGACCGCCTGTGTCGGGCGAATAGGCCGAAGCCGTCATTCCTCGATGACCTCACGGCCGACATCAGGCCCCCAATCAAAGGCTCCGGCATAAGCTGCCCGCCACTCTTCAGGGCTCTTCCCGCGAGCCATTTTCTCCAAGATGAAATGCGGAACCGCACGACGAATGACAATTTCCCCATCACGCGTCTCGATATCGAGACGCTCGCCGTTGCTTAGCCCAGTGGGCGATCTCGCCCGGGATTCGAATGGCCAGGTTTTTTCCCCACTTGCCAACGGGGACTCGCGAGGCGGCCGACCCGCGCCCCTCCGCAGAAGAGCGCTACGGCAGCTGCGAGGCTATGCCGACGAGGTCACGCCGACGGCCACAGCGGCTCGGCGCCTGCTGCTGCGGGCCATCGCCGCCTATGTCAAAGTTGCAGAAGCCCGCGACCGATTCTGAGCAATCGGCCGCAACGCCTCAGCAAGCGATCCTTTGGAAGCTCGTCGATCCCCGCGTGGCGGAGATCCTGCGGCCTCAAACCGCCGCCGGAGCGAGGCCTGACGCGGCTGATTTATTATGTGATCGAAGGATCCGACAGATGAATCGGCTTTCCTGGCTTTGTCGGCGGACGGGGAGCAACCGGCCGCCCAACTGTCGGCCACGCGGCGGCTTGCGCGGCGAATGAGCTAAATCTTGTGGTCGGCTGCCCAAAGTAAAGGCCGACAGCCAAGTATTAGTTCTCGACCGTGATCCCCTCAAAAGTTAAATCTATGCCGGCAACGGACACGAAATACTTATGGGTAAGTTTTGGACTTCGTAGATACCTGAAAAAGGTTTATCGCGGTAGGGAACCGGGTTGCCCCGGTCCCCCCGCACAGATCCGGACGTGCGGCTTTCCCGCATCCGGCTCCCACCTCGGATAGTGACGGCAAAACCTTGCGGCCGTCCGTACGCGTTCCGGCGTCGGTGTCACGCT
>DATEQL010000846.1:0-9615 GCA_035272665.1 Allostellaceae bacterium | reverse complement strand
TTACACTGCCGACAATATCCTGATCGCCACCGGATCGTGGCCGGAGGTGCCGGATATTCCCGGCATCGAGCACGTGATCTCGTCGAACGAGGCGCTCGATCTCAAGGAGCTGCCGCGCCGCATCGTGATTGTCGGCGGCGGTTACATCGCGGTCGAGTTCGCCGGCATCTTCAACGGGCTCGGTAGCGAGGTCGTCGAGCTGATCCGCCGCGACGAGCTGCTCTACGGTTTCGACGACGATATCCGCGTGGCGCTGGGCGAGGAGATGCGCGGCCGCGGCGTCGAGATCCACCCCCGCACCGTTGTCGCCCGGATCGAGAAGAACGCCCACGGCTATTCCGTCGTCACCACCGATGGCCGGGAACTTGCGACCGATCTCGCCATGTATGCGACCGGCAGATGGCCGAACACGAAGGGCCTGGGTCTCACCGAAGCCGGGGTCCGGATTAATGAAAAGGGCGCGATCGTTGTCGACGAGTGGCAGCGCTCGACCGTGCCCAACATCTACGCCGTCGGCGACGTTACCGACCGCATCAACCTGACGCCGGTCGCGATTGCCGAAGGCCGCGCGATCGCGGAGACTCTGTTCAACGACAACCCGACCAAGATGGATCACGCAAACGTACCCTCGGCGGTGTTCAGCCAGCCGCCGATCGGCGCGGTGGGCCTGACCGAGGAGCAGGCCCGCCGGGAGTACGGCGAGGTCGATGTCTACATGGCCCGTTTCAAGCCGATGAAGAACACGCTGTCCGGGCGCGAGGAGCGCACCTTGATGAAGCTGGTCGTGGACCCCGGCACGGACCGAGTGCTCGGTTGCCATATGCTCGGCCCGGACGCGCCCGAGATCCTGCAAGGGCTGGCGATCGCGATCATATGCGGAGCAACGAAAAAGATGTTCGACCAGACCGTCGGCATCCATCCGAGCGCCGCCGAGGAGTTCGTGACCATGCGCGAAAAGTCCGCTCCGCCGGCCAAGCTCGCAGCAGATTGAGCAAAAAAGCCCTCTTGCATCAGCCGGCCGCGGGATCAAGTTGGTCAGGGATATGCCTGAAGCAATCGACTTTTCACCCGATTTCGTTAAGCCGGCTCTATTAGGCGCGCTACGGGCCGACATCTCGGTCGAAGAAAGGGCTGATGCGCTCGCCCGCTTGGCTCAGCTGGCTGAAGGAAACCGTCGAGGGCTCGAAAAACACACCCGCGAGTTTCACGAGATGTACGAAGAGGCCTGCCGGCGCCTTCCCGGCGAAGGTCTCGCCATGTTGGCTGAGCGCATTTGCGAAGGTGAAGCAGGTGCCCGAGAGGTGCTCTATCCTTGGATGGATACGCTGCGGCAAACGATGTCGGTACCGAGTGAGGAAGGCCGGCAATACATCCAAGAACTCTTAGAAATCTCGGAGGCATGGCTCACCCTCTATCGCGAAACTCGCGACAAGCTGGTGCAGTTAGCCGCGGAACGACGTCCTGCCGATCGGATTCTGCGAGCAAGGCCGATAGAAGGCGAGGTCGACCACGAGGCGCTCAGCCGCGAGTTTATGGCAAGGTTCCCGAACATTCGGGCCGCCCTTGCCGAATGAGCCGAGCTGGTTGCCTATCGAGGCGGTCATCGAGCACAATCGGCTCGAAGCCGAGGCAACCGGGGAGCCTCACTATCTGCGAGACCGGGGTTTGCTGGAAAGCGCATTGGCCCGGCCGCGAAACTTCTTCGGCTTCGGCGAAGAAGACATTGTCGTGCTCGCCGTCGTTTTGATGGCCGGCATCGCGCGGGCGCATGCTTTCGAACAAGCCAATAAGCGAACGGCCTTCGAGGCGATGTGGCATTTCCTGCGGCTGAACGGCTATGATCTGGCGATCGAAGACTCCCGGCCCTGGGCGAACGAGATCATCGCACTGGTCGAGCATCGATCGAGCGAAGAGGATTTCGTACGCGCGGTTCGCCCTTTCGTGGTGGCCGACGGATGATGCGCACAAAGCGCTTGCGTCCGTTGCCTCGCGCGGCTAGCGTGCGGGTATGGCAAATATCAGGGCCTTGCCCCTCTGCCAGATTGCGCGATTTTGGTACCGCCGGTACATGATGGCGGCCTAGGATCGCGTCTGCGCGTTTTTCCGAAGCCGCCCGACCAAGGCGGCTTTCGTGTTTCATGCTCTCGTTGATCCGAATGTCGCCGATGGTGGAGCGGCCTCCAACAGCGGAGGTATTGTGACATGACGCAAACATGGTCTCCCGACAGCTGGCGCGGCCTGCCGATCCGGCAAGTTCCCGGCTATCCCGATGAGACAGCGCTCTCCCGCGTCGAGGAGACGCTGCATCGCTTTCCGCCGCTCGTCTTTGCAGGCGAAGCGCGGCGCTTGAAGGCGCGCTTGGCCGCGGTCGCGGCGGGCAAGGCCTTCTTGTTGCAGGGCGGCGACTGCGCCGAGAGCTTCGCCGAATTCCATCCCAACAACATCCGCGACATGTTCAAGGTGCTGTTGCAGATGGCCGTGGTGCTGACCTTCGGCGCCGGCTGCCCGGTGGTCAAGCTCGGGCGGCTCGCGGGCCAGTTTGCTAAGCCGCGCTCCTCGGAGATCGAGACGCAGAACGGCCAGACCCTGCCTTCCTACCGGGGCGACATCATCAACGGCTTGGAGTTCGACGCCGCGGCGCGCGAACCCGACCCTCAGCGCATGATCCAGGCCTACAGCCAGTCGGCCGCGACCCTTAACTTGTTGCGTGCCTTCGCCCAGGGCGGCTATGCCGATCTGCACCGCGTCCACGCCTGGAACCAGGACTTCGTCTCCGACTCGGCGCAGGGCGAGCGTTACCGCGCGCTGGCCGACCGGCTGACCGAGACGTTGGATTTCATGGCGGCCTGCGGGCTCGACTCGGATACGACGCCGCAGATCCGCGAAACCGAGTTCTACACCTCGCACGAGGCCTTGTTCTTGTCCTACGAGGAGGCCTTGACCCGGGTCGATTCGACGACCGGCGACTGGTACGACTGCTCGGCGCATCTCGTGTGGCTCGGTGACCGCACCCGGCAGGTCGACGGCGCCCATGCCGAGTTTTTGCGCGGCATCAAGAACCCGATCGGCATGAAATGCGGTCCGACGCTCGAGCCCGACGATCTCATACGCCTGATCGACCGGCTGAACCCCGAGAACGAGCCGGGCAGGCTCACCCTGATCACGCGGATGGGCGCCGACAAGGTCGAAGCGAGATTGCCGCGGCTGATCCGCGCCGTCCGGCGCGAAGGGCGCGAGGTCGTGTGGTGCTGTGACCCGATGCACGGCAATACGATCACCTCCTCGAACGGCTATAAGACGCGCGTCTTCGGCCGCATCCTCGACGAGGTTCACGGCGCCTTTGCGATCCACGCCGCCGAAGGGAGCTATGCTGGCGGCGTACATTTCGAGCTGACCGGGCAGAACGTCACCGAATGCATCGGTGGCGCTCAAGGAGTGAGTGAAGCCTCGCTCGCCGAGCGCTACCTGACCCATTGCGACCCGCGGCTCAATGCGAGCCAGGCGCTCGAGCTCGCCTTCGAGCTCGCCGAGGCGCTCAAGCGCGCGCGTCAGGGCAACGGCGCCGAGCGCATCGGCCGCCTCGATGCGGTCTTCTGAGGCCGTACCCGGTGGCGGCTGACGCGGCGTCGTCGCTCGCGGCGCAAACGGACAGCTATTTTCTGAAGACCAAGGCGATCGTCGGCCGCTTCGGCGATCGTCCGGCGACCTACGCGCTGTTCATGCGCCGGCCGGTGATCTGCACGCCGCGCCTCGCTCTCGATTTTCTCGAAAGCGAGGCGGGCAAGCGCGGCACCCGTTTCGAGATCGAGCTCAATCATCCCGAGGGCGCCTGGGTCGGCGCCGGCGAGCCGATCCTCCACGTCACCGGCTCGCTCTTCCAGCTCGTCGATCTCGAAACCGTGCTATTGCAAAAGCTCGGTCCCGCTTGCGTCGCCGCCTACAACGCTTATGCAATGTGCGCCGATCTCCCCAAGGTCGCCTTCCTGGCGATGGACGCGCGGCACTGTGCGGGCACTGAGATGGCGGCGATGATGGCTTATGCCGCCTCGGTCGGCTCGGCGCAGGCGCAGCGCGAGGCGGGGGCGATCGGCTTTATCGGCTGCGCCGCCGATGCCACCGCCGCCTTCTTCGGGCAGGAGAAGGGTGCGGGCACGATGCCGCACGCATTGATCGGCTATGCCGGCTCGACCGTGCGCGCCGCCGAGATGTTCCGCGAGGTCTTTCCGGACGAGCCGATGACCGTGCTGACCGATTATTTCGGGCATGAGACATCGGACGCCGTCGCGGTCGCGCGGCGGTTCCCGGAGCTCGCTGCCGCGGGCCGGCTGGCGGTGCGGCTCGACACGCCCGGCGGCCGCTACTGCGAAGGACTCGATCCCGCCCGCTCCTACGAGGTACTCGAGCGACACGCGCCGCAATCGATCCGCGGGTATCGCAGCGAAGAGGAGCTGCGCCATCTGGTCGGAACCGGAGTTTCCGCGGCGGCGATATGGCTGTTGCGGCGGATCCTCGACGAAGCCGGCTTCCGCGCGGTCAAGATCGTGGCGAGCTCGGGTTTCGGACCGGTGAAATGCCGGATGATGGCGGCCGCCGACGCTCCGATCGACGTGATCGGGACCGGCTCCTACCTGCCCGAGCTGTGGAGCGAGACCTACGCGACGGCCGACATCATCGCCTATGACGGCGTGCCGATGGTCAAGGCCGGCCGCGAATTCCTGCTGCGCAAGCGGGGCGGCGATGGCGAGCGAGGCGGCACGTGAGCAGCGCCCCCGAACCGCAACGATCACTCGCCCCCACCCTGACCCTCCCGCGCCCGCGGGGGAGCGTCAGGGTGGGGGCAGCGGCGAGCGCCCCGCCGTTGCCGACGCGATTTCTCGAGCCGCCCGGCTTCCGCTGGGGCAGTTTTGCTACCGCGGACGGAGCGCAGCTGCGCTGGGGTCACTTGCCGGCCGGGGAGCCACGCGCGGAATGCGTGATGGTCGGCGGCTTTTCCGAGTGCATCGAGAAATACTTCGAGACGATCGGCGATCTCGCTGCCCGCGGCCTCTCGGTATGGTGCCTGGATTGGCGCGGCCAAGGCGGCTCCGAGCGCCCTCGGCGCTTGCCGACCCGCCCGCGTCCGCGGCATTTCGATCGCGATGCGGCCGAGCTGGCGCTGTTTACTCAGACGCTGCCGGCGGCGCGGCGGCCGCGCCTGTTGATCGCCCACTCGATGGGCGGTGCGATCGCGCTCCTCTGCCTGCGCCGCAACCCCGGTCTGTTCGACGCCGCGATCCTGTCGGCGCCGATGCTCGGGATCCGCACGCGTGGCCTGCCCCCCGCCCTGATGCGCTGCCTGACCGCGATCGCGCGGGGGACCGGCCTTGGCATTTGCTTCGTCCCGGGAGCACGGCCCTGGAGCCCCGACCGCGTCCCCTCGCCCGAGCGCAGCCGGGTCTCGACTGATCCGGAACGCTGCCGCCTGCAATACCACTGGTTCCTCTCCTGCGCCGCGCTGCGCGTCGACGAGCCGACCTGGGGCTGGCTCGACACGGCGCTCCGGCTCGCCGCCCGGCTCGAGCGCAAAGAGTTTCTCGCCGGGATCCACACCCCGATCCTGCTCGCCAGCGCGGGGTTGGAGATCGTTCTGCGTCCCGAGATGCAGCGGCGTGCCGCCCGGCTGCTGCCCGACTGCACCCTCGTCGAGTTCCCGGATTCCAAGCACGAGCCCTTCCTCGAGCGGGACGCAATCCGCACCCGGTGGCTGGCTGCGATCGACACTTTCATCTCCGAACGCCTCGCTCGGAGCTGCCGCGGCGGTGAGCAAGCCTGAGCGAGCGGGTTGCTCCGGATTTCTCTGCCGCGCAGGGAGTATCGGAAAAAGTCGTCATCCTTTCGTGCTTGATTGTTAACCGCGAGATTGGGCGTACGTTCTTCTGTTGATCGTTGGATCACGATACAGAAACGTATGACTGGCCGGCCGTGGTGATCCAATGAGACGGCGCGATTTCGCGATTGGTCTGCTGCTCGCGACCGCCGCGCAGTCGGCCAAGGCACAGGAGGGGGCCAAGCAGCATCGGATCGCGATCGTCCGCCCCGCAGGGTCAGTCAGTCTGATCAACGACACTGGAATCAGCTTCTATCAGGCTTTTTTCTTAGAGCTGCGTCGGCTGGGCGATGTCGAGGGACAAAACCTCACCGTCGAGCGGTATTCCGGCGAGGGGCGACCCGAGGGTTTTGCGGATCTCGCTCGCGAGGTCGTCAACCGCAAGCCGGACGTGATCGTTGTCAGCAGTGACGCCATCGCGCGAGCAGCCCACGCGGCCGGCGCCACAATACCAATCGTTTAGATCACGGCCGGCGATCTGACCCCGGCCGGGCTGGTGACGAGTGTCGCTCGCCCAGGCGGGGCCGTCACCGCCGTCACCGTGGGCGAGGGGAACGAGCTCGATGGAAAACGCCTGCAGATCCTCAAGGAAGCCGTCCCCTCGGCATCGAGGGTCGGATACCTGGACCTGCGCACGTATTGGGAAACCGATACACAATCTCTTCGCGAGCCAAGCCGGCAACTGCAAATCTCGCTGGTCGGGATGCTGCTCCAGCAGTCGACCCCGACCGAGATTCAGCGCGTGTTCGCTGAAGTCGTGCAGGATCGGCCCGACGCGATCATGGTGCACGGCAGAGCTGACCTTACTGCCCACCATCAGTTGATTGTCCAGTTGGCCAACAGGAACCGCTTGCCGGCAATGTACTGCTGGCGCGACTACGTGGAAGCCGGCGGCCTGATGGCGTATGGAGGGGATCTCAGCGAAGCCGGACGGCGCACCGCCGATGACGTGCACAAGATCCTCAACGGGACTAAGCCGGGCGACATCCCGATTTATCAACCGACCAAATACGAACTCGTGATCAATCTGAAAACGGCCAAGGCATTGGGCCTTAGCATTTCGCCCGCGCTGCTCGCGACCGCTGACGAAGTGATCGAATGAGGCCTCGCGATTTCACGGCCGGTCTGTTGCTCGCGAGTGCGACAGGCGTACGGGCGCAACAGCCGGGAAAGCAGCACCGAATTGCGATCGTCGAAGCGGACTCCGTGGCTAATCGGGAAGTTCTTCATCTCGTCGATCAGCACCTGGTCTTCGGTCTGGTATTGGCTATATAGATGCTCACCTGCTTGCGGCTGTCCTGCTTACCGCAGGCGCTGGTTTGTGGACACGCGAAGGGCGGCTCGAGCGAGCCGCAGACCATTTGGGTTTGGCGACTGCTCCCTCGCGCTGAGCGAGCCGGCGGGCCGCCTCCGGGTCGGTGCGTCAACAGCGATCCGGCCGCGGCACCAGCGCATCGATCAACGCCTGGATGTAGCCGTAGCAATAGGCGAAGGCGACACCCGAGGGATCATGCCCGCCGATCTGCGGCACGTGGTCCGGCATCACCATGTAGGGGTAGCCGACATCGCGATAGGCGGCGAGCGAGCGGGCCATGTCCATGTCGCCCTCGTCGGGGAACGCCTCCATGAAGTCGAGCTTCTTCCCCTTGATGTTGCGGAAATGGACGTTGAAGATCTTGCCGCGCTCGCCGAACCAGCGGATCACCTCGAAGATCTCGCCGGCCGGGTCGTCGAGCATCTCGGCGACCGTGCCCTGGCAGAAATTGAGCCCGTGATAGGGGCTCTCGTGCATCGTCACGAAGCGCTTCAGCCCCTCGACGGTGCCGAGCACGCGGGTGATACCGCGGTAGCCTGGCGGCGTGTAGGGGTCGTGCGGATGGCACGCGAGGCGCACCTTGGCCGCGGTCGCGACCGGGACGACGGCGCCGAGGAAGTGGTCGATCCGCTCCCAGTTGTCGTCCTCGGAGACGATCCCGGCCTTGCCGGGCGGGGCGTTCTGGTCGGCGCGGCTCCAGCGGAAGGCGGCATTGCGCGAGCCGCCGCGCCCCGGCTCCCGCTCGGTGCGCGGGATGCCGATGATGCAGAGATTGTACTTGGCCGCCGGGATGCCGGCCGCGGCGAGGTGCTCGATCAGGCCGCAGATGCTGTCGATCTCGCGCTGCCGCTCGGGGTCCTTGCCCAGAAGGATGTGCGGGCTCTCCGCGTCCTCGATCGGCCGCGAGGACAGTGGCAATTGCACCATGTCGAGCGAGAGGCCAAACGACTCGACGTGGTCCTTATGGCGGCGCAGATCATCGAGGCTCCAGTGGTGCGGGTTGCCGGGCGGGTCGACGCAGACATGTCTGACGCCGAGTTGGGCCCAGACCCGGTAATCGCTGTCGTCGCGCGGTCGGATCTGGGTGCCGACATACATGTCCGTTCCTCCCTCTCGCCGCTATGATACCGCGCGGAGGAAAGAAAGATGCGGGTTTTCACGATGTTGCCGATGCGGCATTGGCGCGATGCGGCGCCCTTCGCCGCGGCCGCGGAGGCGGCCGGTTTCGACGCGGTGATGACCGTCGAGCTCGCTCACGACCCCTTCACGCCGCTCGCCTTTGCTGCGCTCGCGACCGAGCGGATCGAGCTGACGCCGTCGATCGCCGTCGCCTTCCCGCGCAGCCCCGCAGTCATGGCAAGCCAGGCCTGGGACCTGGAGGCGAACTCGGGCGGCCGGTTCGTGCTTGGCCTCGGCAGCCAAGTCAGGGGCCACAACGAGCGCCGCTTTGGCATTGCCTGGAGCCCGCCGGCACCGCGGCTGCGCGACTATGTCCGCGCGTTCCGCGCGGTCTGGCATTGCTGGGAGACCGGCGAAAAGCTCGACTATCGCGGGGAGCACTACAAGCTGACCCTGATGACCCCCGATTTCTCGCCGGAGCCGACCGGGCTGCCGATGGTGCCGGTCGCGATTGCGGCCGTCGGCGAGGCGATGCTCCGGATCGCCGGCGAGGTCTGCGACGGGGTTCGCCTGCATCCGCTCTGCTCGCGCCGCTACCTCGAGGAAGTCGCCCTGCCGTGCATCGCGGACGGGATGCGCCGCAGCGGACGCAGCCGAGCGCATTTCGACGTTTTCGGCGGCGGCTTCGTCGTCACCGGACCCGATGCGAAAACCGTCGCCGACGGCATGGAACGGGTGCGCCAGCGCGTTGCCTTTTACGGTTCGACCCGCAGCTACCTGCCGATCCTGTCACTGCACGGGCTCGACGAGGTCGGGCTGAAACTGCACGCGATGTCGCTGGAGGGGCGTTGGGACGAGATGGCGGCCGAGGTCTCGGACGACGTCGTGCGCGTCTTTGCGGCATGCGGCACTTATGACGAGATCGCCCCGGCGATCGAAGCGCGGTTCGGCGGCCTTGCCGACGCGATCGAGATCAACTTCCCCGCCGGCACCCCAGCCGGGCTGCAGCGCGAGCTGCTGGCCGATATCCGCCGCATTCCGCACGCCTTTCAAGGCTTCGATACCAGCTGGTGACCGGCTAGCGACGGAGCGGAAGAGCTATTGCGGCATCGCGTCGCGCAGCCGCAGGCGCGCGTCGAACTGGTCGGCAACGCGCGCGTCGTTGTCGAGCAGGGCGGCGGCGTCGACGCCGGCGAATTCCATGGCACCCATCGCCGCGAAAGCCTGCTGCACGCGCGGTCCCCGCAGGCCGATATCCCGCACCGTCGGCACGATGCGGCTGAAGATCCGGCTGCGGAACATGTTCATCGCCTCG
>DATEQL010000845.1:0-4653 GCA_035272665.1 Allostellaceae bacterium | reverse complement strand
GCGGCGAGGCCCGCCGGGTCCCCGGCCGCCGAGGTAGCGGCGAACCGCGCGCTCATGACCCGCTCGCCATGAGACGGGCGACGACCGGCGCGATTCGGTCGACAAGCACCGCGACGCCGCGTTCGTTCGGATGGATTCCATCCGGCTGATTGAGCTCCGGCTTCATCGCGACACCCTCGAGAAAGAATGAATAAAGCGGCACATTGTGAGCACCCGCAAGCTCGGGAAAGATCCGATCGAAGGCGCGTTCATACTCCTCTCCCCAATTCGGCGGAGCGAGCATACCGAGCAGCAGCACTTTCGCACCGCTAGCCTCGATCTTTTGGATCATCTTGTCGAGGTTGACGCGAACGGTCGCCGGATCGATGCCGCGCAGCGCGTCGTTGGCGCCGAGCGCCAAGATGACGAGATCCGGATTGTCGGCGAGCGCCCAGTCGAGCCGCGCGAGGCCGCCGGCCGTGGTGTCTCCGGACACCCCGCCATTGACGACACGTGCCTCGATCCCCTGCCGATGCAGGAACGCCTCCAGACGGGCTGGGAAAGCTTGGTCGGGCGCCAATCCATAGCCTGCGGTAAGGCTGTCACCGAAGTCGAGAATGACCGGAACGTGCGCCGCGGCTGGAGTCGCGGTGCATATCAAACTCATCAGGACTGCAGCAGCGAGTGTCAGCCTTTGCGTGCTGCCCCTCACCCGCCTCGCTGCGCTCGGCACCCTCTCCCGCACTGCGGGAGAGAGGGGACCCAGCCCGCGGGGCCGGGTGGGTGAGGGGCTCGCGTTGAAAACCAGGGGCGCCGCGCCATATGGTCGAGGCCGGCCGCCGGACGGAGCACCACCTCGGCGGGCTTGATGCGTTGCTTTTCCTCGCTTGGACGGAACTTGACCACCTCGCTTCATTCCGGCGGCCCGCTCGTAGTGCTCGAAGACGTCCACCTGACTCTGGGGAGTGCGGCCGGGCCCGTCAACATCCTCCGCGGCGTCTGGCTCGAGATAGCCGCCGGCGAAACCGTGAGCCTTGTCGGGCCCTCGGGCTCAGGCAAGTCGACGGTGATGATGGTGATCGGCGGGCTGGAGCGGCCGAGCGCCGGACGGGTGCGGATCGATGGCCATGATCTCGGCGCGCTCGACGAGGACGCGCTGGCCCGGCTCCGCCGGGATCGTATCGGCATCGTCTTTCAGGCCTTTCACCTGCTCCCGACGATGACGGCGCTCGAAAACGTGGCACTTCCGCTCGAGCTCGGCGGCCGCCGCGATGCGTTCGAGGCCGCCGCTCAAGGTCTCGGTGCGGTCGGCCTCGGCCATCGCCTGACCCATTACCCGGGGCAGCTCTCGGGCGGCGAGCAGCAGCGCGTGGCGATTGCCCGAGCCTTTGTCGCCGGCCCCAAGCTGCTGCTCGCCGACGAGCCGACCGGAAATCTAGATGCCGCCACCGGCTCCCTGGTTATCGATTGCCTGTTCGAGCACCAGGCACGGTGCGGCACGACGCTGTTGTTGATCACCCACGATACGAGTGTGGCCGAGCGGTGCGAGCGCCAGATTCATCTGCGGGACGGCAGCATCGTCGAAGACCGGCGCAGCGCACCGTTGCGGGTCGGCATCGCGCGACGCGCTCTTTGACCGCGGCCTCCGCCGTTCTTGCCCTTCGGCTCGCCCGCCGCGAGTTGCGCGGCGGGATCCGGGGTTTGCGCGTCTTTCTCGCCTGCCTCGTGCTCGGGGTGACCGCGATCGCCGGGATCGGCTCGCTCGCCGATTCCGTCGTGACCGGCATCAAGGCCGACGCGCGCGAGCTGCTCGGCGGCGACGCAGAGGCGCGGCTCGCCTACCGCCGGGCCGATCCGCCCGAACACACGTACCTCGGGCGGAGCGGAACGATGTCCGAAATCGTTTCGATGCGGGCGATGGGCCGCACGCTCGACGGCGATCGGCGCAGCCTGATCGAGCTCAAGGCGGTCGACCCCGCCTACCCGCTCTACGGCGAGGTTGCTCTGTCCCCGGCGCAGAACCTGGCCGCAGCGCTCGAGAACCGGGGCGGCGCTTTCGGTGCAACGGTCGACCCCGCGATCCTCACCCGTCTCGGCCTCGAGATCGGCGACAGCATCAAGGTCGGGAAGGCCGTGTTCCAGCTGCGAGCCGCGATCGAGCGCGAGCCCGATGCCGCGGCCGGTGGCCTGGGCCTTGGCCCACGGGTCATGATCGCTGCCGCGGCGCTCGCCGAGACGGAGCTGATCCAGCCCGGCTCGCTGGTGACCTATCGTTACCGGGTGAGGCTTCCTCCTGGGTCGGATGCCGCTTCCTGGGCCGAGGCAGCGCGTGCCGCCTTTCCCGAGGCCGGTTGGCAAATCCGGACCTTTGGCGAAGCCTCGCCAACCTTGCAGCGCTCGATCGAGCGCCTGGCACTTTTCCTCAGTCTCGTCGGGATGACCGCGCTGTTGGTGGGCGGGGTCGGGATCGGCAATGCGGTCGGCTTCTATATCACCGGAAAGACCGCGGCGATCGCGACCCTCAAATGCCTCGGCGCGTCGACGCGGTTGGTGTTCGCCGTGTACCTCATCGAGATCCTGGCGCTCGCCGTTCTCGGCATCGCAGTCGCCCTCCTGCTCGGAGCTCTAATGCCGGTCGCGATGACACCGCTCCTCGCGAGCGTGCTTCCTGCTCGCGCGCGGCTCGGCCTTTATCCGGGGCCGCTGGCGCTGGCCGCGCTATTTGGCTTGTTGACCACGCTCGTCTTCGCACTATGGCCGCTCGCCAGGGTCGGTCGAGTGTCTGCCGGGGCGCTGTTCCGCGACACCGTCGACCGGGCACGGCGCCGGGTGCCGCCGATCACACTCGCGGCGACCCTGCTGCTGGCGCTCGGGCTCATCGCCCTCGCGGTTGGCAGCGCGCAGGATGGCACGATCGCACTGTGGTTCGTCGCCGGTGCGATCGGCGCTTTCGCCCTCTTCCGGGCGGCGGGAGCGGCCGTCGTGTTCGGCGCCGGGAAGCTCGGCCGGCCGCGGCACCCGGGGCTGCGCCTCGCGATCGCCAATCTTCATCGGCCGGGCGCGCCGACCGCGCAGATCATGCTTTCGCTCGGCATCGGTCTGACCGTGCTCGTCGCGGTCGCCCTTGTCGACGGCAACCTCACCCGCGAGGTCGAAACCACCGTGCCTGCCGAGGCGCCCGCTTTCTTCTTCATCGACATCCAGCCGGACCAGCTCGCCGGCTTCGAGGAGGCCGTGCAGGCCACCCCTGGGACGCGTTTCGAGCAGGTGCCGATGCTGCGCGGCCGCATCACCCGGGTGAACGGGGTCCCGGTCGAGAAGGCGCCGATTGCTCCCGAGGCGCAATGGGCACTCAGGAGCGACCGCGGCCTGACCTATGCGGCGACTTTGCCCGCGGGCTCGCAACTCGCCGCCGGCACCTGGTGGCCGCCCGATTATCGTGGGCCGCCGCTCGTCTCCTTCGATGCCGATCTCGCCCGCGGGATGGGACTCAAGGTCGGCGATACGCTGAGCGTCAATCTGCTCGGCCGCGAGATTACCGCGGTCATCGCCAATCTGCGCTCGATCGACTGGCGGCGGCTCGGCATCAACTTTACCCTGGTCTTTGCACCGGGGACGATCGAGGGCGCGCCCCAGACCCATCTCGCCGCCGTGTGGATGCCGCCGGCCGAGGAGGAAACGCTGGTGCGCGCGGTGACGGAGCGCTACCCGAACGTCTCGGCGATCCACGTCCGCGAAGCGCTGGCCGCACTCGACCGGATCCTCGACATGATCGATGACGCGATTCAGCTTTCCGCGCTCGTCACCCTCGCCGCCGGCATGCTGGTGCTCGGCGGAGCGATCGCCGCCGGTCATCACCGGCGCGTCTACGACGCGGTGGTGTTGAAGGTGCTGGGTGCCACCCGCGGCGCGATCGCCCGCGCCTTCCTGATCGAGCACGGCCTCATCGGCATGCTGAGCGCGCTCGTCGCCTGCGGCCTCGGCACTCTCGCCGCCTATTTCCTGGTCACCCGCCTGATGAAGATCGATTGGGTGTTTCTGCCGGCGCCGCTGCTGTGGACGGTGGGGCTCGCCACCTTGCTGACCCTGGCGCTCGGCTTCGCCGGGACCTGGCGCGCGCTCGGCGCCAAGGCCGCACCCTATCTGCGCAACGAATGACCGCCGGCTGCCGAAACAGCGAAAATTGCGTTTTCAGGCCTCAAACCGGCCGGAAGCGTCCTAAAATGGAACACCAATTCAATGGGTTAGAAAGCAAATTCGTTACTTGGTGGATCAACCGAATTTTTCCGAGGATCAACGAATTTAAACGGCCCTAACAACCGAATAACAACCGAAAATCTCGTGGGGCGGGAAAATACGGCCAGGCCGAGGTTGCGCGGCGGCTCGGGCCTTATTGAAAAGATCTCGTTTTGTGCCAATATCGCGGGCGACGAGGAATCGGCCTCGCTCGCGCTTCTCTCTTTGGAGGGGATCAATGGCTTTAGGTTCGCAGCCCCGCTGGACGGTGCGGACGGCGGACGCCCAGGTCGGCATCGATGTCGGCCTTCGGGAGTACATGCTACGCGTCTACAACTACATGGCGTCGGGGCTCGCGCTAACCGGCATCGTGGCCTATGTCGCGGCTTTTTCGGGCTTTTACGCGTCGATCGCGCACACGCCGCTGATCTGGCTCGT
>DATEQL010000844.1:0-11960 GCA_035272665.1 Allostellaceae bacterium | reverse complement strand
CGCCCCGCCGGAGAACCCGTCGGTCTTCTTGCGGCTCGTCAATACCTTGGTCGCGCACAATCAGCCGATGGTGTGCCCCAAGATCTCGGGCGATTTCGACTACGAGGGCGAATTGGCCCTCATCATCGGGAAGCCGGGCCGGCACATCGCCAAAGCCGACGCCTTGGGCCACATCTTCGGCTACACCTGCTTCAACGACGGCTCGATCCGGGACATCCAGTTCAAGCACTCGATCGCCGCCGGCAAGAACTTCCACGCGACGGGCGGCTTTGGGCCGTGGATCGTCACCGCCGACGAGATTCCGGACCCGACGCGGCTCCATCTGATGACGCGGCTCAACGGCAGAGAGGTCCAGCACACCGGGATCGACGATCTGATCTTCGACATCCCGACCCTGATCTCGTACTGCTCGGATTGGACGCCGCTGGTGGCAGGCGACGTGATCTCGACCGGTACGCCGGAGGGGGTCGGCTTTGCCCGCAAGCCGCCCTTGTGGATGAAGCCGGGCGATGTCGTCGAGGTCGAGATCGACGGCGGCGCCGCCGGCCTCGGCGGCGTGGGCGCGATAATTGCGGCCGGCGCAGATGATCTTGTCCGGGTCGGTGATCGGCGGCAGCAGAGTGACTTGGGACAGGTGGAACGGTGAGCGCGCGAAGGGCTCAGTAGGTGTTGAGTAAGGCTCGCGACTGCTGCGGCGAGATCGGGATCGTCAGGACCGCCCTCGATGATCGCCCTTTTCTTAACCAGCCTCCGATATTTCCCATTCAGATAGAGCCGCGCCTCGATCGTGATCGGGCGATGGTCACCGAATGTGATATCGTGTGGGGGTACAAAGGTACGCACTTCTCCCCCGGCATACGGGCCCGATTTGAAGCGCCACTCTACGTGATCGGGGGCGTTCGCATCGCCAGCCGTGGCCGGCTCGAAACGCCATTTGGCGAGATGAACTTCAGCCATATGCAAGATAAGATAGCGGCTCAGTTGTTCTGAGCTGTGAAATCCGGGTACCGCACCCGATCCCTCGACTTCCAGTAACGTCGCTGCCTCCGGCGCAAGCGGCACAAACGCTGTGACTAGAGCCAAGACTAACCTGCGCCATTTCAGGAGGAGATGCATGTCGTAGGAGCCATATTAGCCGAGATTTCCCAGATGACGAGGGAGCCGCGTGAACGATAGCACCAGGGCCGGCGCACGATGATGGATTGGGACATCAAGCGCTCAGATGCGAAACGCGACAACCGAGTGGTTCCGTGGCGCGACTTATTGCCGGCTGACAGGCATGAACCCGTCGGACAGGGTCTGCATGAAGCTCACGATCGCATCCTCCTCTGCGTCCGACAGGCCCAGGCGCCCAATTCGGCTCGTGTTCATGTTGTCGGTCGATTCCGGCGCAGGCCAACATGTCGTACCTTCATTGACGTCGTGGGGTTGGCAGCGCGGCAGAACGTCGCGCGTGTTGTAGAAATGCACGATCGCCTTCAGGCTCGTAAAATATCCGTTGTGCGTGTAAGCCTTCACGAAGCCCGGATCGGGCCGCTTGTCCACATTGCGCAGTGTCGGCACCTGAGATCGCGCTTGGTTGTCTGGCGCCAGCTTCAGCCATCGCCGATCTACCGCGGAGGGCTGGCTGAGCAGATGCCCCTTGGTGAGAAAATTCCCGACGCCGCCATCGACGAATGCCGATCCCGCCGGGTTGGCGACATAGCCCAATGCATCCGGCCGATTTTCCGCGTAGTAAGGAAGCCGCGGATTGGCCGGGGTTCCGATGTTGCTGGCGGTGAAATCGGTGAAGAGCGGATCCTCACCGGGCCCGCCGTCGCGGTGACAGCCGTTGCATCGCGCCTTGCCGCGGAACAGGTCGTAGCCCGCCTGCTCCTGTGTTGTGAACTGCGCCTTGCCAGCGAGTATCGCGTCGAACTTCGAGGTAAACGGCGTCACCTCGGCAGAGGCCTCATAGCCGGCGATGGATTGCGCCATCTGATCGAAGGTGGTGCCGGCCCGGCCGCGATCGATCGGGCCGAGATGCACCGGCATCGGGTCGTCGGCAGGCGGCGGCCCCGGCCGGGCGCATACCTGCTCCACGTCGCCGGGCCATGCGATCGCAAAGGCCTGCAGTCCCCACACGCTTTCGAACAAGGCGCGATAGGACCGCTGCGAGGCGCGATAGACCACACAGGCGATATCGGGAAGCCCCATTTCCACCGGGTTGGTCGGCGGCCCTTCCGCCTGCTCGGCGGCCGGGTTGCCCAGCCGGCGGCCGGTCGCACGCATGTCCCAGAAATTGCCGCCGACGAGGTCACCCTGCCCGGGATTGTAATGCAGCACGGGCGAGAGCGGCGCATAGGCGTGCGATTGCGGTTTGCGATTGCTGAATCGAGTGCGCACCGACCCGGGATAGGAGCCGGTAGTCCGGTTCAGCGCCGACACGGGACCGGTAAAGCCCGCCTCGGGCATATGGCAGAAAGCACAAGCCTCGTTGCCGTTCACCGAAAGCTGCTTATCGTACAGCATGAGCTTGCCGAGCAACTCGACTTGCTGGACCTGATTGTCGGGCGGCGCGGCCAGCCGCCCGATTGTCTGCGCCTCAATCCGGTCAATCTCGGCCTCGACTTGCGCGATTTCCGCCAGGGCCTGAGGCGAGAGTATGGCGCTGGCCTCCTCCGCGCCCGTCGCATCTGCGCCCAGTGTGGCGGCAACCATGGCCGCCGCAATCGACAGAAGCGAATGCTTTGCCTTCACTTTTTATCCTCCCAGAGCCCGGGCTAAGCGGTTCACCACTATACAAGAATGACCGGGACCGACGAGCGGCCGCCCTTGAAACCGCAGCCCCACCGGATTTAGCTGATAGAGAAGGGTTGCGCCGAACGGGCGCGCCATGCGGATGAATTGTCGATGGAGATCCCATATATCGGTGATGGCTGATACGCTCGAGCCCGCCCGGAAGCCGTTCCGGATGCGCTGGTACTTGCTTTCCGGCATGGCAATCCTGGTGGCCGTTTGTGGCAGTTACGTCGGCTGGCAGCATCTCGCGACGCCCAATGCTGTAGCGCCGCCAGCAGCGGCCCCCGCGCCGCCAATCCCGGTGTCGGTCGCAGCGGCGGAGCGGCGGGATGTGCCGATCTACCTTACCGGTCTTGGCACCGTGCAGGCGTTCAACACGGTCACCGTCAAGACGCGGGTCGATGGCGAGTTGGTGAAGGTCGCGTTCGCCGAGGGGCAGGACGTCAAGGCGGGCGATCTTCTGGTGCAAATTGATCCCCGCCCCTTTCAAGCCACGCTCGACCAAGCGGTTGCCAAACAGGTGCAGGACGAGGCGAACCTCGCCAATGCAAAGCTCGACCTGCAACGCTTCAGTGATCTCGCGGCGCGCAACTTCACCCCACAACAGCAGCTCGACACGCAACGCGCCACCGTCACGCAGCTAGAGGCTCAGATCCAGGGCGATCAGGCGGCGATCGACAGCGCGAAAACCCAGCTCGACTACACGACGATTACCTCCCCGCTGACCGGCCGGACCGGCATCCGACTCGTCGATCAGGGCAACATTGTGCATGCGACCGATGCGACCGGCCTCGTTGTCGTCACCCAGCTCCAGCCTATCTCGGTCATCTTCACCTTGCCGGAAAGCGAGCTCGCCGCCATGCAGTCCGCGCTGAAAGCTGGTCCGGTCCGCATTTTCGCGATGAGCCGGGACGACAACCGGCAACTGGCCGAGGGCACCTTGGCGGTTCTCGACAACCAGATCTCTCAAACCACGGGCACGATGCGCCTCAAGGGGACTTTCCCGAACCAAGATGGTACCTTGTGGCCAGGCGAGTTCCTCAACATCCGGTTGCTGGCGCGCACTTCGCCGAATGTGGTGACGGTGCCGTCGGGGGCGCTGCAGCGCGGGCCAAACGGATACTACGCCTACCTCGTTAAACCCGACGGTACTGTCGAAGCGCGGCCCCTTGAAGTCGGCCAGGTGAGCAATGGGATTGCCGTCATCGATGACGGCGTCGTGGCCGGCGAACAGATCGTCACGGCCGGGCAATACCGCCTGCAGCCTGGGGCACGGGTCCAAGTTGCGAGCGCCATCCCCTCGCATTGACCGTAGCGGACTCGGTCCTCACCGCGCGCAAAGGAGCGCGGAATGAATATTTCGAGTGCCTTCATCGCGCGGCCGATTGCGACATCGCTGCTGATGGCCGGCATCCTTCTGCTTGGTGCGGCGGCATATCCGCTCCTTCCGGTGGCGCCGCTACCGCAAGTTGATTTTCCGACGATCCAGGTGACCGCGCAGCTTCCCGGCGCCAGCCCCGAGGTCATGGCATCCTCGGTCACACAGCCGCTCGAGCGGCAGTTCGGGCAGATTCCTGGGGTCACGCAGATGACGTCGAGCAGCTCGCTCAGCAACAGCGCAATCACGGTCCAGTTCGACCTGTCGCGAAACATCGATGGCGCGGCGCAGGACATCCTCACGGCGATCAATGCGGCGAGCGGACAGCTGCCGAAGAACCTTCCGTCGCCGCCGACCTATCGCAAGGTCAACCCGGCGGACGCGCCAATTCTTGTCCTCGCCCTGACCTCAGACCTGGTGCCGCTGATCGAGGTTGACGATTACGCCGAGAATATCCTCGCCCAGCACATCAGCCAGATCTCCGGAGTTGCCTCGGTAGAGATCGCCGGTCAGCAAAAGCCGTCGGTGCGCATTCAGGTCGACCCGGTGAAGGTCGCTTCGTTCGGCCTCTCACTGGAGGATCTGCGCGGGGTGATCGTCAACGCGACCACCGTCAGCCCGATGGGAACCGTCGACGGAAAGACCCGGACTTTCACGATCTACGACAACGGCCAGATGCTCAAGGCGGAACCCTGGAACGACGTCATCGTCGCCTACAAGGACGGCGCCGCTGTACGGATCCGCGACATCGGCCGCGCCGTCGACGCACCGGAAAATATCCGCCTCGCGGCTTTCGCCAACGGCAAGCAAGCGATTCTGCTGCCGATTTTCAAATTGCCGGGCGCGAACGTCATCCAGACCGTGGATAGCATCAAGGCCGCTTTGCCGCAGCTCCAGGCGGCGATCCCGCCGACGGTCAAGCTCGAGGTCCTGAGCGACCGCACGCAGACGATCCGCGCCTCGGTCGCCGACGTTCAGTTCACGTTGATGCTGACCATCGCTCTCGTGGTGATGGTCATCTTCGTTTTTCTCCGTAGCCTATGGGCGACGGTGATCCCGAGCGTCGCCGTGCCGTTGGCGCTCGTCGGCACCTTCGCGCTGATGTACGTGCTCGGCTACAGCCTCGACAATCTGTCGCTGATGGCGCTGACGATCGCGGTCGGGTTTGTCGTCGACGACGCGATCGTCATGCTCGAAAACATCGACCGCCACCTCGAGGACGGGCTCAGCCCGATGGAGGCGGCGATCAAGGGCTCGGGCGAGATCGGCTTTACGATCGTTTCGATCAGCCTGTCGCTCGTTGCCGTCTTCATTCCGCTGTTCCTGATGGGCGGGATCGTCGGTCGGCTGTTCCGCGAATTCGGCATCACCGTGACGGTGACAATCCTCGTCTCGGCACTGGTGTCGCTGACCCTGACGCCGATGATGTGTTCGCGCTTCCTGCGCAGCAAGCAGCAGGAGCGGCACGGCCGCCTCTATGCGCTGTCGGAGCGGGGCTTCGACCTTCTCCTCGCCGGCTATCGCAATAGCCTGGATGTTGCGCTCCACCACCACCGGACGACCTTTGCCGTGTTCGTCGCGACATTGCTGGCTACCGGCTATCTCTTCGCAGTCATCCCGAAGGGCTTCTTCCCACAGCAAGACACGGGGCTCATCATCGGCACCTCGGAGGCGGCGCAAGACATCTCGTTCGCTGAGGCGGTGCGCCGCCAACGCGCCCTCGCGGACATCGTCATGAAGGATCCTGCCGTTGCCACCGTCGGCATGAGCCTCGGCGCCAACGGCACGCAGACGCAAAACAACGGCCGCCTCTTCATCACCTTGAAGCCGCACAATCGGCGCGACGTTTCGGCAGACGAGGTCATCCGGCGGCTGGGTCCGCAAATCGCCAAGGTCGAAGGCGCTGCACTCTTTCTGCAGGTGGCCCAGGACATCAATGTCGGTGGGCGCCTGGCGCGGACGCAATATCAATATACCCTGCAGGACGCCAATCTCGACGAGCTTAACCAGTGGTCGTCGAAGATTTTCGACAAGATGAAGACACTCCCCGAGTTGCGCGACGTGGCGAGCGACCAGCAGGCCGGAGGCGCGACCCTGACCTTGACCATCGACCGCGACCAGGCAGCGCGCTTTGGCATCCAGCCGCAGTTGATCGACGACACGCTCTACGACGCGTTCGGGCAACGGCAGGTGACGCAGTATTTCACCCAGCTTAACAGCTATCACGTAGTGATGGAGGTCCTGCCCGAGATGCAGCGGACGACCGCGGCGCTCGACGGCATCTACGTGAACTCGCCGAGTACTGGCGCACAGGTCCCGCTCAGCACTTTTGTCAAATGGACGAGCCAGCCGACGAATTTCCTGTCGATCAATCACCAGAGTATGTTCCCGTCGGTGACGTTGTCGTTCAACCTTGCGCCGGGCGCCGCACTCGGTCAGGCGACCGCGGCGATCCAAAATGCCGAGACGCAGATCGGCGCGCCCGCCACCTTAACCGGCAATTTCCAGGGCAACGCGCAGGCCTTCCAGGCGTCGCTGGCGAGTGAACCCTATCTCGTCGCCGCGGCGATCGTCGTTATCTACATCATCCTGGGCGTGCTCTATGAGAGCTACGTCCATCCGCTGACGATCCTCTCGACCCTGCCGTCAGCAGGTCTCGGCGCGTTGGTCACACTGATGCTGTTTGGCTATGATTTCAGCCTGATCGCGTTGATCGGCATCATTCTCTTGATCGGCATCGTTAAGAAGAACGGCATCATGCTGGTCGACTTTGCGATCGTAGCGCAGCGCAATCGCGGCTTCGCGCCGGTCGACGCGATCCGCGAAGCATGTCTGTTGCGCTTCCGGCCGATCATGATGACGACGATGGCGGCGCTGCTCGGCGGTGTTCCCCTGATGCTCGGTGCCGGCACCGGCGCAGAAATCCGCCAACCATTGGGTTATGCCATCGTGGGCGGGCTGATCGTCAGCCAGGCGCTGACGCTCTATACGACCCCGGTCGTCTTCTTCTACCTCGATCGGCTGAACACGTGGTTCACCGGCGCGTCTCGCCCTAAGGCTGCGCGGATGGTGGGGGGAGTCGCGCATCGGCAGGTTCCACCGGCTGCTGCCAGCAACGTGGTGGAATGAGGAACCAGAATAGGCCGCCGTCAGGCCGTAACGGGCATCCGGATTTCTTCGCGCGCAAGTGGTCCACGTGCGCTGTACTGTTGATGACACTGTGCGCGGGGTGTTTACGGCTGAAAGACAAAGGACAGCGCATCTCGGTCCGGGTGGTACTCTGTTGACGCTCGGGTCAAGAGCGTATTGCGGCATGCCGTCGGGGCGCCGGCTGAGGGCCCGCGCGTCCGCATCGCCAGGCGCGTTCTCGATCTCGAGCGGCGCGTGCTGATCGACCCCGCCGACGGCATTGAGGAGCGCATGACTGCGAGCGAGTTCGATCTGTTGAAGATCTTTGCCGAGAACCCGTTGTGTCTCAGCATCGAACCGGGACCCCTGGGAATAACTGGGTTATCTGTTTGATTCAACACCGAGAATTGAAACCCAGATGGGGTCCCGATCGGCGCCGATCGGGACCCCACCACCCCAGCTAATTCGTCAGCTGTTTCAGGAGTTTACGACATTTCAAGGTGGGGTCCCGGTTGGATGCTGATTCACACCGGGTCGCTTAAGCCATGATACCAGATGATCTTGTGGCCATAGTTGATGAACTTCGAGATGTCGAGCGACGTGGAGTAGGTCACGACCGGCGAGGCCTGAGTCAACAGCCCAAGGTGAGCGGTGAAGTTGAAGGTGAGGGTGTTGTAGGATGGATCCGGTGGGGAGAGCCAGGCGTAGGGGGTTTGACCCAAGCCCAACCCAAAGTCGCCGGGCGGCGTAGTCGATGTCCCGATCTTGCGCGCCGGGATACCAACCGTCGTCATGTAGCCGCCGTCATAGGCATAGCCTACAGCTGTATTGTCGACATAGTCAGGTGCCTGGGCGCCTGCCGGAGCCTGGATGGTTTGCCCGAGATCGGTTCTCGGGCCTTGGTTGATATGCTTCACCGCTCGGATCTGTGCCGGCGAGAGGCAGGTTGCGTTCTTCGCTCCGGTGCACTGCAGTGGGTAACCGTCCCGCCGGACGAATAAGTGGCGGTAGCCGGATCGAAGGTTGCACGACACGCCGGGAGATTGTCGATCACCCCGTCGGCGACGCCGTCGAGCGCATCGCACGACTGCAGCAAGGCGGTCTCGAAGAGGCTTTGATCGCTCACCGGGAAATTGTTGTAGATGAGTGGCGCGGCCGCCTGTGGAGCGGGTTCCGCCACCGTCGTGTAAGGTCCAGGCGATAGCTTGTAGATTTGCTGCACGCCCCAGATCTCGCTGAGCGATATGGCTTCTAGGTCGTAGACCGGATCGCCGGCGGGCCAGAATCGCTTGCCCAAGGGGATCGTAGGGTTCGTATCCTCAAGACGCTCTTTTGCCAGATGGTCCCAGGTCCGCTCGACCGCCTGACGCATCACGACCCGGACGCATTCCGGACGCCGGCTGCGCAGGTCCGGGTCCTTGTCCGCAAGCGCTTCCTCGTAGCCCTCGATCATCTGCTCGATCATCTTGGCCGTGGTGACGCCCGGCAGGTCCGAGCCGCGGGCGGCCGTCGCAAGCGACAATCCGAGGCGGATCAGATCGTGCGCGGGATTGCCGATTACCGTCTGATCGAGATCGCGGATCTCGATATCGATCTCGCCATCGATATCGGCTAGGGGACCCAAATTTCCGACATGGCAATCCCCGCAAATCCAGATCGGCGGGCCTTGCGGCACCTTGCTGCTGTCCGAGGCGGCAAGCCATTCGTAGAACTTCAGCGTATTTCCTCGGACATAAGCGGATCGCAAATTATCCGGAACTCCCTACCTTCCCCAACCCGCGCAGGATCAGCAGGCGGCTTCTGTTCAGCCCTCTGGGTCCCGCTGGATTGTCGCGGTCATCAGGACTGTGTTGTACGGATTCCAGGTGGACATGACGAAGTAGATACGCGCCTGCCGCACGCCCTCCGTGTCAGTGGCAACCGCGCGGATGTAGCGGCTTATCAGGTACGGGCCGTACTCGCCGCCCCAACATTTCTCCCGCCCCGGATCCCCCTATCGCGAGGGTCGCCCGTTCCCTATCGGGGCACAAGCTACGGGCCATGCCCCAGACCGCTTGGGCGACGACGGCAACCGCCACGATCTTGAGGCCGTGCAGCCAGGGCACATGCAAGATGTCTCCGAGCTCGGCCACTCCGTACCCGAAAGCGATCATGGCGACCGCCGAAGGAATCGTGAACCCAAACCAGGCGGCTAATGCACCCGGGAGGCCCGCGCGCAGCGTGCCGAGCGTGATGCCGACTTGGCTGCTTGCCGGGCCCGGCAGGAACTGACAGAGCGCGACGATATCGACGTAAGCCGCTTCATCCAGCCATTTGCGCCGCTCGACGAACTCCGCCCGGAAGTAGCCAAGATGCGCGACCGGACCGCCGAAGCTTGTAAGCCCGAGCCGCAGAAAGACGAGCAGCACTTCGAGAAGCGGCCGACGACGCGCCACCCCGGTTTCAATAAGTTGTTCGCTTACTGGCGAGCTCATGCCTTGGGCGGCGGCGGCGCGGTGAATTGCGCGAGGTCGGCCAACCCGAGCGCTTGCTCGATTTTGACCGATTTGCGCGACGGCATCCTCGTAGCCGTCCTTGCCGAATTGCTGGCGCTCGATCTCCTCGAACTTGTCTTGCCGCACTCGCCTCTGGTATTCCGCTCGATATGCCTATGTTTGTATTTGTAATGTACGGCGGAAGAGACGAAATTGTCCCGCGGGCACCGATCCGACGCTTTGTCGATGGCCTGCCGGCTGAGCCGATGCGCCGCCGCAAACTCGCCTGGTACGAGAATGGCTGCCATATGCTGTTGCGCGATCTGCAGGCACCGGTCGTGATCGCGGATGTTGCCAGCTGGGTGCTGACACCCGCCGCACCATTGCCCTCCGGTGCCGACAGGACCGCTGCCGAAGCCTTTTTGCCGGCCGACGGCCGCCTATCACTGGCCGGCCGCTGACGCGGTGCACCTCTGGTCGATCCTGCAGCTGCTGGTCCTGTTGATGTTGGCCAACGGCACACCGGTCGTGGCCAAGAAATTTCTCGGCGAGCGTTTCACTTATCCGCTCGACGGCGGTGTCGTGTTTGTCGACGGCCGGCCGCTCTTTGGCCGGTCGAAGACGATCCGTGGGGTGGTGCTCGCGGTGCTGGTGACGACGGCGGGCGCACCAATGATCGGCCTCGAATGGGGGATCGGGGTACTCGTTGGCACCTTTGCTATGGCTGGTGACCTCGCATCGAGCTTTCTCAAGCGCCGTCTGGGTCTACCACCGAGCAGCCGGGCAAGCGGCCTCGATCAACTCCCCGAGGCGCTGTTTCCGCTGCTTGCCTGCCGCAATCCGCTGTCCTTGACGATAGCTGACATGGGAGCCACGGCAGCTCTTTTCTTTATTGGCGAAGTGCTGCTCTCTCGCGTGCTGTATGCGTTCCAGCTGCGCGATCGGCCATATTAGCGCCGGCACACCGCAGATGATGCAGGGCAATTTCGGGAAGGCAATTGAGCCGTACGGGGAGGACGGAGGACCCGACCCCAACCGAGGTGTAACCGACCATGTCGTGGTATTGCCACAATCCCGACCCCAATCGCCGGGGTAACTCTGCCTCTAGCGTGATTGGGATCGCGCCTGGCAGGCAGATCTGGCCGCCGTGGGTATGTCCGCTAAGCAGCAAATCAAAATCGGCATGCGCCGCTTGGCGATAGATCTCGGGGTATGCGACAGCAGGATCGAAAATTCATCATCGGGCAGCCGTGATACGGCCTTTTCGATGCTGTCGAGCCGGTAGTAGTGAGCGTCATCGATCCCGACCAGATGAATGCGCCGACCGCCGCGCTCGAGCGTCTCGGCCTCGTTCAGCAGCACGCGGATCCCCATCTGCTCCAGGGCTGGGACCATGCGGATCGAATCGTGGTTGCCCAACACCCCGTATATCGGGGCAACCAGGTACGAGCACACCCGCGCCATGCCCGCGATCGTGGCATCGATCAACCCGAAGGTTTTTCCGCGATAGTCGCCGGTGAGTACGCAAAGGTCGTATGCCAAGCCGGGGAGCAGCTCGATCAGCCGCTGCATGGCGCCCTCGTTCAAATCGACGTGCAGGTCGCTGATCTGGAGCAGGGTAAAGCCGTCGAACGCGGGCGGCAGTTGTGGCAACAGGATGTCTTGGTGCCGGATCTGAATGCGTTCGGCGTTTTTCCGTGCCCGCCGATACAAGCCGGTCAGCTTTAGCGCACCGCGAATAATCGTCGGACTACGGCGCCATTTCCGCGGATGAAAAAAGCCCAGACCTCGGCCGAGCATCCGGGCCTCGTGGTCGTCCTCGATGCCGATGCGTTGCCTCGCATGCAGCCGTCCGAGGCGCCGCTCCAGCTTTTCGAGAATGTCTTCGTCGGCGTCGGGTAACAGGCAAGCGGCCTCGCGGCGGGTCTCGCGGGCGGGCGCGCCGAGTTCCGCAAGCTGAAGATCCATCTCTCCCCTCTGGCTCATCGGCGCTTCCAAGGCCGCCGGATAATCCTCGATCGTGATCCTCCAGCCAAGTCTCCGTTGGGAAACCCGCGGCTAGCAGCCTGTCGGACTGGAGTTTAGCTGATCGAGGGATGGAACGGCGTTTTGCGTTGCGTCCGCCGGGATCGGATGGGTTGAACAGGTTGGCGACGTGATCGCGGGTACCGCCATCCCGCTTTGGTTGATGTGCGATG
>DATEQL010000843.1:0-6877 GCA_035272665.1 Allostellaceae bacterium | reverse complement strand
GCAGCTCGAGCCAGGCGCGGCCGCCGGCTGTGCCAAGCACCCGGTAATCGGTCACCGCCCGTTGTCCGGCGGGATCGACGACCATGCGCCAACCGCTACGATGGATAAGTTTTTTGAGCCGGCCCTGGACCCGACCCTCCGGCTCGGTTGGGCGACCCTCGACCACGGCCCAGTAGACCTTCTCGGCCAGCCCGCCGGCGAATAACACGCCGAGCCGGCGCAGCGCCTTCGGGTGCCGGCCGAGCACGAGGCAGCCGCTGGTATCACGATCGAGCCGATGGGCGAGCGCCGGCGGCCGCGGCAGGCCGAAGCGCAGCGCGTCGAAGCCGCTTTCGAGGTTCGGACCGCCGCCGGGACCCGGATGCACGGCAATCCCCGCAGGCTTGTCGATGACCAGGATGAGCCCGTCCCTGTACAAGACACGGTCGGCGAGCATGCCCCTCACCCTCCCGCTGCCGCGGGTCCCTTCCTCTCCCCGGACTGCGGGGGGAGGAAGGGGGTGAGGGGCGCGGCTCGATCGCGCCCGCATCAAGACTATTCGGCTGCGTTGCGCAACGGACCGCGGAAACGCTCGCGCAGCGCGTCCCACTCGTCGGCGCCAAAACGCCGGAACATATCCGGCACCGTCATCTCCTTGATCGGCGGCGGATGACGATGGGTCGCCTTCAACTCCGACAGCATCTTGTCGCAGATGCCGACGACGCTCTTGATCAGGACCCCCGGCACGATCGCCACCTTGTAGCCCATCATTTCAGCTTCACGGAGGTCGATATCGGGCGTCTTGCCGCCACGCACGACATTGAGCAGGCAGGGTCCATTGACGAGACGCGGCACCCTTGCGACCTCATCCGCGCTCTGCGGCGCCTCGACAAAGGCCATGTCGGCGCCGGCCGCCAAGGCCGCATTGACGCGGGCGATTGCTTCGTCGAAGCCCGCGACGGCGCGCGCGTCGGTGCGGGCGATGATCGTGAATTCCTGGTCGCGACGTGCGGCGACGGCAGCGCGAATTTTTGCCAAATAGTCCTCGCGCGGGATGATCTCCTTGCCTTCGAGATGACCGCATTTTTTCGGGAATCCCTGGTCCTCGATGTGGATCCCGGCGGCGCCGCTGCGCTCGAATTCACGCACCGTGCGAAAGACGTTGAGCTCGTTGCCGTAGCCGGTGTCGGCATCGGCAACGACCGGCACTTCGACCGCGGCGGCGATGCGTGTGGCATTGGCCACCATCTCCGACATCGTGACGAGACCGAAATCAGGGTATCCCAAACTTGCCGCAGTACCGGCGCCGGTCATGTAGACGGCGGCGAACCCGGCTTGCTCAATCAGCTTGGCGGTGATGCAATCGTAAGCGCCAGGCGCCACGATCATCCCGTCGCGCTGCAGCAACGCGCGAAAACGGCCGTTCCGCGTCATCTGTCCCTCCCTTCGAATGATCCGGACGAGGCTAGGGCCTACCGCGCCGTCTCGTCCAGCCTGTTCCTGCACCCGTTGCTTGATGGTGGCGCCACGCGCAGTCTAGGCTGCGGGCCGAGCGAGGGAGACAGCCAATGTATGCTTTCAGCTTGCGGACCGAACAGCAATTCGACCCTAAAAGGCACATGGAAAGAGTACTCGGCACGACCGGCGAAGGCGATGTTACGATCGCCTGTTGGGAACCGGGCCAGACGAGCCCGTATCACTGCCACCCCAACGCGACCGAGATTTATTTCTGCTTTGAAGGCGGCGGGAGGATGCGGACGCCGACCGAGACAATCGAGTTCGAACCCGGGATGTTTGTAGTCCACCCGCGCGGCGAAGTGCACGAATACGCCAATGGCCCGCAGCGCGCCCTGCTGTTCCGCGTCCGCTATGGCGAGGAGATGTCCGGCCGGACCAAGGAATGGCCGAGCAACCCGAACTGGAAGGCGCGCGCCGAGGACCTCGAGTACTTCAGACAAAAGCCGGTCGGCTAGCGCATCCGATCAGACACACGGTGCGCCGCCGAGCGGAAAACCTATTGCGTCACCGAGGTACCGGGGTTCTGAAACGTCACGACAGTCGGTGTCGTAGCGACGGCCGTCGTTGATATGGGCTCGACCATCACGTTGGCCACCCCGGTCCGTCTGACGTCGAGCTCATCGGCGGCACGCGGCGAAAGGTCGATGATAAACCGACGGGTCCTCGGGCCGCGGTCGTTGATCTTGACGATCACCGAACGCCCGCTGTCGAGGTTGGTCACCTTGGCGAAAGAGCCGAGCGACAGCGTGCGGTGCGCGGCGGTGGCGGTGACGGCGTCGAGGCGTTCGCCGGTCGAGGTATGAGCGCCGACAAGGTTATACCAAGCTGCCTTGCCGATCTCCCGGCCTCCGTACGCATTTGCCGAACCCAAATAGGGATCGGGCGGACCTCCGCCGTCACCGGCCACAGAGCGCGACGCGACGTAGCGATGTCGCGGCGGCGCGTCATGGCGGGCCGCGTAGCGCGCCGGCAATCGGTTGTGCGCCCCCTTCCTTGAAACCGCCTGGGGTTTGCCGGTCCGCTGTTCTGCTTTTTGGGGTTTGGCGCCATGCGGCTGGCCGGGATGGTGGGACGTGGTTTTTTCCGGCACTTTTGCCATCGCGCCGGCGGACATCGCCAAAAGCGCGAGGGAAATCCCGATCGTTAGATGCATGGGCATCCGACGTTGTCTCCTTCTTGCTGGGCATTCCCTCGCCGCGGAGAAAAACGGTCACGTCGCCATGCCAAAGGTATTGGATGGGCTGGGGAATGCAGATCGTTGTCGTCCCGGATTGTTATCGACGTATCCGGGTAGGACAGGGAGGAACGTCCCAAGCTAAACAGGGTAAAAACCCGATGTCAACACCATCTGCTCTTTTATCGGCACCAGGGGATTTCCCGGACTGTCGTCGGCTCAGCTAGGCGGAGCGAAGCCGCCTCGACGTATTGCTCGCCTACACGACCACTATTATTGAGGACGGGCAGATTTATTTCAAAACGTGGTTAATTTTAATGATTCAAAAAGGTAAATCGCCGACGCTAAAATGGCGGGATTGCCTTTTTGTTGACGAAGTGTGCGGACGCGGCCAACCGCTCGGCCCGGTTATTTATGGCCAACGGCACACGATGAGCCGGCGCACCCGCCTCGTGCGGCGCCACAAGACCGCGCACTGCGACCTCCTCGTTCCAGCCGCTGGCCATCTCGCGCAGCACCGCCGAGAGCGGTCCGTCGCTTGCTCGCGCGGCCCACGACGGCAGGTCGCGCGCGGCGAAGAGCGCCAGCCCTGATCGTCATCGCCTGCCGGACAAACGAGGGCCCCGCGGAGCTACGGCACTATGATCCTGTCGTCCGCGGCGTGATATATCAGTCGCAAATCCCTATCGGGAGGTCGGCATGGCCCTCGCCGTCGCGATCCAGATGGATCCGATCGACACAATCAACATCGACGCGGATTCGACCTTTGCGCTGGCCCTCGAAGCGCAGGCGCGCGGGCACGCCCTGTACCACTATCTGCCCGATGCGCTGGTCTTGCGCGACGGGCGGCTCTACGCGCGGGGTCGCCCGCTCGAAGTCGCCCGGCGTCATGGAAATCACCATCGCTTCGGCGCCTTTGAAGAGCTCGACCTCGCGGGCGTCGACGTGATCCTGATGCGCCAGGACCCGCCCTTCGACATGGCTTATATCACGGCGACGCACCTCCTCGAGCTGTTGCCGGAAGACGGGCCGCTCGTCGTCAACGATCCGGCCGCGGTGCGCAACGCCCCCGAGAAGCTCTTTGTGCTGCGCTTCAGGGAGCTGATGCCGCCGACATTGCTGACCCGCGACCGCGACGAGATCCGGGCGTTCTGGCGACAGCATGGCGACATCATCCTGAAGCCGCTGTTCGGCAATGGCGGAGCCGGGGTGTTCCGCCTGCGGCCGGGCGACGAGAACCTGACCGCACTGTTGGAAATGTACGAGCAGGTCCAGCGCGAGCCGGTGATGGTGCAGCGCTATGTGCCCGAGGTCCGCCAGGGCGACAAGCGCATCATCCTCGTCGAGGGCGAAGCGATGGGCGCGGTGATGCGGGTGCCGCCCGAAGGCGAAGCGCGCGCCAACCTCCATGTCGGAGCCCGCCCGGTCAAGACCGAGCTGACCCCGCGCGACCGCGAGATCTGCACCGCGATCGGACCGACCCTGCGCGCCCAAGGGCTCGTCTTTGTCGGCATCGACGTGATCGGCGGCTGGCTGACGGAGATCAACGTCACCTCGCCGACTGGCATCCAAGAGATCGCGCGGCTCGACGGCATCGAGATCGCGCCGAAAGTTTGGGATGCGATCGAAGCCCGGCTTGCCGATCGCGCCGAGCGCCGTCCGGCGTGAAATCTAACTGCGAGGGACCCTGACGATGACCGATGCGCGCAACGTCTTCGGCGAGCGGCTCGCCGAGTGCTGCACCAAGCCGATGACCGGGTTTTATCGAGACGGCAGCTGCAACACCGGACCCGAAGATTTCGGGGTGCACACCGTGTGCACCAAGGTCGACGCCGCGTTTTTGGCATTCTCGCAAGCCGCCGGCAACGATTTGTCGACCCCGGTGCCCGAATTCGGCTTTCCCGGGCTCAAGCCGGGCGATTGCTGGTGCCTGTGCGCCGAGCGCTGGAAAGAAGCATTCGAGGCCGGCAAAGCGCCCAGGGTCAGGCTGACGGCGACCCATGAAGCGACCCTCGAGGTCGTTCCGCTCGAAGTATTGAAGCGTTACGCGATCGATCTGAGCTGACGGCGGTGTGATGCCCGAAATCGGACTGTTCGAGGCGATCTGCTCGGCGCGATCACTGCGCCGCCTCAAACCGGACCCGGTTCCCGAGGAGCTGATCACCAGGGTTCTCGATGCGGCGATTCGCGCTCCGTCCGGCGGCAACGCCCAGAACTGGGCCTTCATCGTCGTCCGCGATCCCGAGCAGCGACGGAAGCTCGGTGCGATCTATCGCAAGGCCTCGGACATCGCCGAAGCGATGTATACCGCCCGAGGTCGGCCGCCGCATCTGACGGAGCGGCAGTTTGCCCGCCTGATGGCGACCGGCGCCTATCTCTGGCAGCATATGGGCGAGGCGCCTGTGCTGCTCCTTCCCTGCGGCCGCCGCCCGGCGCTGCCGCCCCGCGAGGCGCTTCCGCCCGACATCGCCGTCCGTTGGGAGGACGAAGTCTCCTACATGGACCGCATCCGCGGCGCCAGCATCTACCCCGCCGTCCAGAACATCATTCTGGCCTGCCGTGCCCTCGGCCTCGGCACGGTGATCACGACCAATCACATCCGCTGCGAGGACGAGGTCAAAGCTCTGCTCGGCATCCCCGAAGATGTCGCGACCTTTGCGCTGATGCCAATCGGCTGGCCGCTCGACAAGTTCGGTCCTTTGACCCGCCGCCCGCCCGCAGAGGTCGCGCATGCCGACCGTTGGGGCACCGCCTGGCCCGGCTAATAGCGCGCTCTCCGCCCGCCAATCTAAACCTGAAGTTAAGGCCTGGCGGTTTTCGCTTTACCGCGGCGTAGCTCTGCGCTATGAACATAACAGGAACAATTCGAACTGCTGAAATGGACATCGGTGTTCTCATAGGCGTCGGTGGGTTGCTTGCCGCCGCGGCTGCGCTTGCTGGCGTCGGGCTCGGGCGTCACATCTGGCCGGCGACACGAAGCGCCGATTCGGCTGCTTTGATGGCAGGCCAAATAGAGGTAGCGCGGCTGACGGAGGAATGCCGCGCGCTCCGCAGCCGCTCCGATCAGCTCGAAACCGAGCACCGAGCTGCGGCGTTGGAAGCGAAGGCGGCGGCGGCCGAAGTTGCCCGGCTGAAGGAGCGCGAGAGCGCTCTAACAGAAAAGATCGCTGGCCAAGCCATGCAACTCGCCGACATGCAAAAACAACTGACGACCGAATTCGAGAATATCGCGAACCGAGTTCTCAAGGCGAATGCATCGGAACTATCTGAGAGCTCGCACAAGGAGTTGGCGGCAATTCTCGATCCGCTGCGCGAGCGCATTCAGGATTTCCAGAACAAGGTCGAAAGCGCTTACGAGACCGAAGCCCGCGAGGTTCTCTCGCTCAAGGAGCAAATCAAGCTGATCGTCGAAACGAGCCATGCGATCGGCACCCAGGCGGACGGTCTGGCAAAGGCCCTGCGAGGCGATTCGCAGCTGCTCGGCCGATGGGGCGAGCTCGCCCTCGAACGCATCCTCGAGGCGGCGGGCCTGACGGAGGGCCGGGAGTACATTTCGCAGGGACGCGGGTTGGGTTTGCGGAGCGACGCCGGTGGGGTGCAGAAGCCGGACATCATCGTGATGCTTCCCGAGCAGCGCACGATGATCATCGATTCGAAGGTTCCGCTAACCGGATACGAGCGTTTGATCGCCGCTCGCGAGGAAGCCGAACGGATCGCCGCCGGCGACCGGTTCCTACGGGACGTCAAGGCGCATATCGACGAGCTGGCCGGCAAGCGGTATCAGGACAACGATAAGCTCGTGGCACATGATTGCGCGCTGATGTTCGTGCCGATCGAAGGCGCGCTCGCTGCGGCTCTCGTGCGCGAACGCGAGCTCTTTACCTATGCCTGGGATCGCCGGGTGGTGCTGGTCGGGCCTTCGACCCTGCTGATGACGATGCGCACGGTGGCTTCGATCTGGCGTTACGAATTGCAGGGGCAGAATGCGCAGGAAATCGCCCGACTGGCCGGCGACCTTTGCGACAAGGTGAGCATGAGCCTCTGCGATTTGAACGGCGTCGCAGAGAAGATCGCGGCGGCATTGAGCGCTCACAATGAGGCGGTGAAGCGGCTTTCTACCGGGCGGGGCAATGCGTTGTCCGTCGGCGAGCGCATCAGGAGCCTGGGCGTCAAGACCAAACGCCCGATGCCGGCGATGTTGATCGA
>DATEQL010000842.1:0-14892 GCA_035272665.1 Allostellaceae bacterium | reverse complement strand
TGTCGAGACGGACTCGGTGTCGGAATACTTCGATACCCGAATCCGCGCGACCCGTGAGCACGTTACCGCGCTGGTGAGCGCGCTCCCCGACTTGCCCAACCAGTTTGATCGAGGCGTCGGCCTCCTCCAGGCAGAGATCCCGCGGCGGGGGACCGTCCTGTTCCTCGTCCTTGTTTTTGCGGGTCTGGGCTTGGGGGTCGAGTGGCTGTTTCGCAAAACGACGCAGAAGACACGCCAGCGTCTCGACAGTCTCCCGATGGAGACTGTGAATCACCGCCTACGTCTCGTCGCTGCGCGCTTCGCCTTTGCCTTCGGCGTCGTTGCGGCCTTCGCCATCGGCAGTATCGGCCCCTTCTTGGCGCTCGATTGGCCGCCGCTCCTTCGCAAGATGGTGCTCGGCTATCTCGTTGCCTTGCTCGTCACCCGTATCGCGGTGGTCGTCGGCCATTTTCTACTCGCCCCCGATGCCGAGCACTTCCGCATCATTCCGATGGATACGGTGGCCGCTCGGTTTTGGTGTCGACGGCTCGCCGTGTTCGTCGGCTGGTTTGCTTTCGGCTGGGTCACCATTGGCCTGCTGAGCACCCTTGGCTTCTCAGTGGTAGGGCGCGAGCTCGTCGCCTACGTGCTTGGCCTCGGTCTCCTCGCCATTGCACTGGAATCGGCTTGGCGGCGCCCCGTCGCACCCGCTGACGCCACGGAAGCGCCCTTACACGCAACGCATCACCTAGGACGCGGCGCGCAAAACGCGTTGCTGTCGATCGGCACCGTATTACTGTGGGGGCTTTGGGTGGCGAGAGCAATGCCGGGCTTCTGGCTCGTTCTGGTCGTCATCACCCTGCCGCTCGCTTTAGGCGCGACCCGCCGCGCGGTCCAACATCTGCTTCGACCACCCGGTTCCCCGCAGATCGGCGAAGGTCCGCCCAGCGTCATCGCGATCAGCCTCGAGCGCGGCATACGGGCGCTGCTTTTCATCGGCGCGGCAGCGGTGCTCGCCTGGGGCTGGGGTATCGACCTCGTGCAGCACCTCACCACCGGAGAAGACACGCTGTTCAGTCGCCTCGTGCACGGCGTCTTGAGCGCCGTTGTCATCCTCCTCGTCGCCGACGTCCTGTGGCACGCCATGAAAGCGGCGATCGATCGCAAGCTCGCCGAAGCCGCCGACCCGGGCCAGCCGAGCACCGACGAGGCGCGAAAGCGGGCCCGGCTGCGCACCTTGCTGCCAATTTTCCGGAATATTCTGTTCGTCGTCGTCATCGCCGTCGCCGTATTGATGGCGCTGTCGGCGATGGGCGTGCAGATCGCGCCGCTGGTCGCCGGCGCGGGTGTCCTCGGTATCGCGGTCGGCTTCGGCGCGCAAACCTTTGCCCGAGACGTCATCGCCGGCATGTTCTACCTGCTCGACGACGCGTTTCGGGTCGGCGAGTACATCCAGAGCGGTAATTTCAAGGGCACCGTCGAAGGCTTCAGCATTCGCTCGGTCAGGTTGCGCCACCACCGTGGCCCGGTCTACACCGTACCGTTCAGTCTGCTGGGTGCGGTCCAGAACCAGAGCCGCGACTGGGTCATCGACAAGATCTCGATCGGCGTCACCTATGACAGCGACCTCGAAAAGGCGAAGAAACTCATCAAGCAGATCGGGCTGGACTTGCAAAAGGACCCGGAGTTCGCGCCGCTGATCCTCGAGCCCTTAAAGATGCAGGGCGTAGATAACCTTGGGGATTTCGCGGTGCAGATCCGGGCGAAGATGATGACCCTTCCGGGCGAGCAGTTCGTGATCCGGCGACAGGCTTATGCGATGATCAAAAAGGCGTTCGACGAGAACGGCATCAAATTCGCCTTCCCGACCGTGCAGGTTGCGGGCGAGAGCGAAACTGCTACCGCCGCCATCGCGCAACGCACCCTGGAGCTGGCCCGCCCCTCGGCGGCGGAGTGATCCGAAGGGACGACACACAACAAGGTTGGACCGCGTGCCTCTGGCCCGCGCGCTGGCTGCCGGATTTTGGCTCGCGTTTCTAGACTCGGCAAGGCAGGCTGCGGATCATCGACCACCCAACGCCGCGGCACAACGCGGCAGGAGAGCACAGTGGCAACCGAAACAACCGCGAAAGCGACGCCGCGCCAACGGGCCGTGCATGAACTCAAAGAATTAGCGATCGTTGCCGTCTACCTCTATATCACCCTCGGGGCGGTGATCCTGATGAAGACCGCGGTGCTGCACGACCAAGGCATTAGCTTCGCCCCCTGGGGCATTGCCGCCGTGAAGTCCTTGCTATTGGCGAAATTCATACTGCTCGGCCGTGCCATGAAGATCGGCGAGCGCTACACCGCCCGCCCGCTGATCTGGCCGACGCTGCACAAGGCGTTCGCCTTCCTCGTGTTGCTGGTCGTCCTGACCATCATCGAGGAAGTCGTCGTCGGCCTCTTCCACCGCCAGTCGGTCGCCGCCTCGCTCGGCGAACTCTTCGGCGCCAAGCTCTACGAGACCCTCGCCGGCATCCTTATAGTCCTCCTGGTGCTTATTCCGTACTTCGCTTTCCACGTCCTCGACGAGGCGCTCGGCGAAGGGAGGCTGGCGCGGATGTTTTTTGTCGAGCGGAGGCCGATGTCGACCAGGCCGAGCGCGACCACGCAGCGTTGAAGGCGGCGGTCGAGCTCGAGCGCTGAGCAAGGATCGACGAAGCCCAAACCAGGAGAGAGCGAATGAGGAGCGCACCTGTTCTGGAACGAGAAAATACTCCAGAGTTCGAAATCGCCTCCGAGGAAGCCCATGCTCCCTCCGGGCTTGCGCGGCGGGTCGGCGCATTCCTGCTGCGCGAGCTGCGCGAGATGTTGCCGCCGACGATCTTCTTTTTTGTCGGCTTCAACCTGATCGTGCTGACGACGAACCTACTCCTCGCCGATTATCTTGTCGCGTTCGGCAACTTCGTCGTCGCCACGACCGCGGCGCTCGTTGTCGGAAAATCGGTGCTGGTCGCCAACGCCATGGCGCTGCTTCGCCGGTACGATCGTGCTCCGCTGATCCAGCCGATCCTATTCAAGACGACCATCTATTGGGCCGTCGTGTTTGTCGCGCGCCTGCTCGAACACTGGATCCGGTTCACGTTTGTCGAACACCATCCACTCGGTACTTTCCTGCCGCACATGGTTGCGACCTTCTCATGGCATCGCTTTGCCGCGATCCAGATTTGGGTACTGGTTCTGTTCCTGATCTATGTGACGGCGTCCGAGTTCAACCATCTGTTCGGCCACGGCGAGCTCGCGCGCATTCTGTTCACCTACCGGCCGTCCGAGCTCCAGCTAAATCGGCGGCAACGGGTCCGCGAGCTCGTCCGTCTGGGCCGGCTTGCCGATGCCCATTCGGTGGATGAATTCCGTGATCCAACCAACATCGCGCACACCCAGTTGGTCGATATTGTGCGGCGGCTCGCGCGTTAGCCACGAGAGCGCCCCATCCTTTTGCTTGCGGTAGCGCTGCGACAAGGAAAATCGGAGGCGACGGGCGGATGGGCTTCGAGTTGAGCTATGGCGATATCGGCATTCTCTTTTTCCTTACGCTTGGCCCCCTTAAGGCGATCCTGCCGTTTGCCAGGGTGACCCGCGGGACCGAGCCCGCTTTTCGGCGAACTGTGGCTTGGCGGGCCGTAGCGATTGCTACGGCGATCGTACTCGTTGTGGCCTTGCTTGGACCGCTCGTTTTGACGAATTGGCATGTCTCGCCACCGGCGATCATAATCACTGGCGGCATCATCCTCTTTTACCAGGCGCTACACATTATCACGCAGATGCCGGCGGCTGTGCCGCCGTCAGCCGAGCGGGAGGCCAGCTCGTCGCCGCCCTCTCCGGCGATTGCGGTTTTTCCGATAGCCATACCGGCAATTGTGACAGCACCGGGGATTGCGGCCATTGCGACGAATTGTCGTTCTCAATAAGCACGATTTGGTTCACGGCGCGATCGTTGTTGCACTCTTGATTGGGGTAATGGTGCTCAACTTGCTCGCGCTCTGGAACGCCGAGGCAATACTCAAACACGGCCTGGCCGGGGTATTGCCGGTAGTCGGATGGGTGTTGGCGGTGCTTCAGGCCTCGCTGGCCGTGCAGATGGTGATCTATAGTTTGCGCGTGCTCGAGGTTTTATAATGGCCTGCTTCCTAGGGCGGAAGCGCGGCAGGGGGCGCGATGCGCAGAAGTCAGACGTTCAGGCGGGATGCACCGTCGGCAGTGAGCGGTATGCCGGCTGGCCGCAACACGGCCACCGAGCTTACCAAGGAACGCAATCGGTTGGCTGCAGACCGAACCTTGATGGCGTGGATCCGCACCTCGCTCTCGCTAATCGGGTTCGGGTTCGGGATCGGCAAGCTCTTTGAGTATCTGAGGGCGGCCGGTCTGCGCGAAGCCGCAGACCCTATTCGGAGCACCAAAATCTTCGGGGGAAGCTTTATCATCCTCGGTATGCTGGCCCTGCTCGCCGCCGTCATTCAGCACACCCGAATCCTTCAGCGACTCGATCATCCGGATTTCGCTTATGACGCCATGCGACCGATCGCCGCGACGGTCGCGATCCTGCTGCTTATGATCGGCGCATTCGGCCTCGTCGGGATTCTTCTATGACCGGTGTCGCGACAGATGTTTCAGGAAACCATGACGTTGATCGTGCGAGCTCGCGCGACGCCGAAATGGTTTGGATTCCCGGCGGCGCCTTCCGCATGGGGTCGGACAAGCATTACGCGGAAGAGGCGCCGGTCCATCGGGTGACTGTCGACGCCTTCTGGGTTGATCGCACTCCGGTTACAAATCGCGAATTCCGCGAGTTCGTCAGGGCGACCGGCCATGTCACCTTCGCCGAGATCGCCCCGGATCCAAAGGACTATCCGGGCGCTCTGCCGAACATGCTCAAGGCCGGCTCCCTGGTTTTCAATCCGCCGAAGCATCCGGTCGATGATATGCGCAACTGGAGCCAGTGGTGGACGTTCAAATTTGGAGCCAACTGGCGGCGACCCTACGGACCGCGCAGCTCGCTCAGTGGCCTCAATGATCATCCCGTCGTTCACGTCGCCTACAGCGACGCCTTGGCTTACGCGAAATGGGCGGGCAAGGACCTGCCGACCGAAGCGGAGTGGGAGTTCGCGGCCCGCGGCGGGCTCGACGGCGCCGAGTTCGCCTGGGGTGATGAATTTTCACCCGGCGGCAGGCAGGTGGCGAACACATGGCAGGGCGCATTTCCGCACGAGAATCTCAAGCTCGACGGATACGAGCGCACCTCGCCGGTGACCGCATTCCCACCGAATGGCTATGGCGTTTACGACATGATCGGCAATGTGTGGGAATGGACCAGCGATTGGTACTCGGCCGGCCACGAGGCCGATGCTGACAAGGCCTGCTGCATCCCGATCAATCCGCGGGGCGGTCGTGAGGAATCGAGCTACGACCCCTGCCAGCCCGAAATCAAGATTCCTCGTAAGGTGCTGAAGGGCGGCTCGCACCTGTGTGCGCCGAATTACTGCCGCCGCTACCGCCCGGCCGCGCGTCATGCGGAGCCGGTGGACACCTCGACGAGCCATGTCGGTTTCCGCTGCGTCGTTCGTCGCGCTATATCACCGTGATGACCGACGCACGATTGTCTTGGTCGCGAAATACGACGGATCATAACCAGACTCTGTCATTGCGAGGAGCCCGCAGGGCGACGCGGCAATCTCCAACCAGATCAGCGAGTTGTCGATGAGATTGCTTCGCTTCGCTCGCAATGACGAAACCTTTGTGGTCCCAAGAACTTCGCAGTTGGGACATCAGCTGAAGGGACGAAACAGACCATGAGCAGCGAAGACAAGAAACATCGTTCGCATCTTCCGATCCCCTCTCCCGAGCGAACCGGGCTGATCACCTATGACGCGAGGGATCCGGACACCAAATTCCCGCCAATCGAGCAGTTGCGCCCGCCCGAAGGCGCGCCGAACGTGCTGCTGATCCTGATCGACGACGCCGGGTTCGGCTCGAACAGCGCCTTTGGCGGCCCGTGCCAGACGCCGAACTTAGAAAAGCTTGCGGCGGGTGGACTGAAGTACAACCGCTTCCACACCACCGCCCTTTGCTCCCCGACGCGGGCAGCGCTGCTGACCGGGCGCAACCATCACTCGGTAGGCATGGGCGGCATCACCGAGATCGCCACCGGCGCACCGGGTTACAGCTCGGTACTGCCCAATACCATTTCGCCGCTAGCCCGGACCCTCAAGCTCAACGGCTATTCGACCGCGCAGTTCGGCAAATGCCACGAAGTGCCGGTATGGGAGACGAGCCCGGTCGGACCGTTCGACGCCTGGCCCACGGGCGGGGGCGGGTTCGAGTACTTCTACGGCTTCATCGGCGGCGAGGCGAACCAGTGGTACCCGACGCTCTACGAGGGCACCACGCCGGTCGAGCCGAAGAAGACGCCGGAAGAGGGCTACCACTTGATGGCGGACATGACCGACAAGGCAATAGCTTGGGTCTTTCAGCAAAAGGCGCTGGCACCCGACAAACCATTCTTCGTTTACTTCGCGCCCGGCGCCACCCATGCGCCTCACCATGTGCCGAAGGAGTGGGCCGACAAGTACAAGGGCAAGTTCGACCAAGGCTGGGACAAGCTCCGCGAAGAGACCATCGCCCGGCAAAAGGCACTGGGCGTCGTCCCGGCGGACTGCCAACTCACCGCGCGCCACGCGGAGATTCCGGCATGGGACGACATGCCGGAGGCGCTGAAGCCCATCCTACGCCGCCAGATGGAGGTCTATGCGGGGTTCCTGGAGTACACCGACCACCATATCGGCCGCCTGATCGACGGGTTGAAGAAGCTCAACATCCTCGACGACACGCTCGTCTACTGCATCACCGGCGACAACGGTGCCTCGGCCGAGGGCACGCTGAACGGCGCCTACAACGAGATGGCCAACTTCAACGGCCTGGCGGCACTAGAGACCCCGGAATTCTTGATGGCGCGCTACGACAAGCTCGGTGGGCCGGAGTCGTATAATCACTATGCCGTGGGGTGGGCGCATGCAATGAACGCCCCTTACCAGTGGACCAAGCAGGTTGCCTCCCACTGGGGCGGGACCCGCAATGGCACCGTCGTGCACTGGCCCAACGGCATCAAGGCCAAAGGCGAAATCCGCTCGCAGTTCCACCACGTCATCGACGTCGCACCCACAATCCTGGAGGCGGCGGGGTTGCCCGAGCCGGTCTCGGTCAACGGCATACAGCAGCGGCCCATCGAGGGTGTAAGCATGCTGTACTCGTTCGACGACGCCAAGGCCGCGGAGCGGCACGAGACGCAATACTTCGAAATGTTCGGCAATCGCGGCATCTACCACAAGGGTTGGACCGCGGTGACCAAGCACGGCACACCCTGGGTGCTCGTGGGTCGGAAGACCGTGCCCCTCGACGACGACGTCTGGGAGCTCTACGACACCAGCAAGGACTGGAGCCAGGCGAACGACCTCGCCAAACAAATGCCGGAGAAGCTCCACGAGCTGCAGCGACTGTGGCTGATCGAGGCGACGCGCTATAACGTGCTACCCATCGACGACCGGGTTGTCGAGAAGATGAACCCGGACACCGCCGGCCGGCCGGTGCTGATCAAGGGGAAGACCCAGCTGCTGTTTGGCGGCATGGGGCGCCTCTCCGAAAACTGCGTCCTGAACATCAAAAACAAGTCCCACTCCGTCACCGCCGAGATCGAGGTCCCGGAGAAGGGGGCCGAGGGGGTGATTATCGCCCAGGGCGCCAATATCGGCGGCTGGAGCCTCTACGCGAAGAACGGCAAGCTCAAATACTGCTACAACGTGGCGGGGGTGAATTACTTCTATGTTGAAGCCTCGCGGGCATTGCCGGCGGGCGAGCACCAAGTCCGCATGGAGTTTGCCTACGCCGGCGGCGGTCTCGGCAAGGGCGGCCAGGTAACGCTCTATGTCGACGGCGAGAAGGTAGGCGAAGGGGCCATCCCGATGACGCAGGCGATGGTCTTCTCCGCCGACGACGGCTGCGACGTCGGCGAGGACAGCGGCGCCCCCGTGTCCCCGGACTACGGCTCGCGCGGCAACGCTTTTAACGGAACGGTCAAGGGGGTGCAGCTCGCCATCGGCGATGCATCCGAGAGCTCGGACCACCTGGTCTCGCCGGAGGACGCTATCCGCATCGCCATGGCCCGGCAGTAATTAGGCGGCGAAAATCGCTCCGTTTGCCCCATCAGGTTGTCACGTTACCTCTCGAGCCGTGCTGGTCGGGCTCCGCGGGCTTCGGCCACGAACTTGTGATCGACTTCCCCTGCATTTCGAAGGCAAGCGCGGGAGCCGTCGCCAGGCTGCCTGTGGACGAAACACCATTTTGCCGTGCAATCTCTGCCAAGTCGACGATCCATCCGGGTGGACGCTCGAATAGGAGGATAGCATGCCAGTGTCACAAGGCGACGGGGTCGGGACCGATGACCGTTTGGCCTCTTGGAACGATGGCACGACGAAGAAATCCATCCTGGATTTCGTAGCGCGGGTCACGGAGGCAGGCGGCAAGGACTATGTCGCACCAGAAGAGCGCATCGCCACGTTCGACAATGACGGCACGCTGTGGTCTGAACGGCCCTATCCTTTTCAGGTCGCCTTCGCCCTCGATCGGCTCAAGGCCATGGCACCTCAACACCCGGGATGGCGGGACAAAGAACCCTTCAAATCCGCGCTGGCAGGCGACCTCAAAGGAATGCTTTCGGGCGGATACCATGCGCTTATCGCGATTGTCGCGGCCACGCATTCCGGCATGACGACTGACGAATTCGAGGCGGAAGTGCGCAAATGGATGGTAGCAACGCGCCATCCGACGACCCACAGGCTATTCACCGAAATGGTGTTTCAGCCGATGCTGGAGCTACTTACCTATCTCCGGGCCAACGGCTTCAAGACCTTCATTGTCTCGGGCGGGGGCATTGAATTCATGCGGGCCTTTGCGGAAGTGACCTACGGTGTGCCCCCCGAGCAGGTGATTGGCAGCAGCGGCAAACTGAAGTTCGAGATGCGAGACGGCCAACCGGTGCTGAGCAAGCTTCCAGAGATCGAACTGGTCAACGACAACGTCGAAAAGCCCGCTGCCATCCAGAAATTTATTGGCCGCCGTCCGATCGCGGCGTTCGGCAATTCCGACGGTGACCTTGAGATGCTGCAATGGACGGCCGCCGGGACGGGTGCGCGCTTCGCGCTACTCGTCCACCACAACGACGCAATTCGAGAATTTGCCTATGATCGCACCCCGTCCATCAGGCAACTCGACAAGGCACTCGATGAGGCCAATGCAAAGGGCTGGACTGTCGTCGATATGAAAAACGATTGGCGACGCATCTTTCCTTTCGAGTAAAAGGTGGCGGACGGCGGTTCGGACAGTTGGCTTATTATCGACCGATTTACAGCGGCGGCAGCGTCTATTATGAGGTCGTCGCGAACCCAGCTTGGCCGCTACTCCGAGTTTTCGGCGCACAAACTTGTGATCGACTTCCGCCACATTTTTGCCGAAGATTGATAGACCGCCGATTTACCGCGCCGCTACAATCACGATGACCGGGATCTCCCATCGGCGGGGTCGAAGCGAGCGCACGAGGGAGCTTCGGACTCGCCTGCCGCCGAGGCGTTATCGCCGAGCGCCAGAGACTGGCGCGAGCCCAGGAGGGTTTAATGAGACATTGGATCATTGTCGCGCTGGTTGCGATCGTTGCGGCTGCGGTGGGCGCTGGGATCACCTTCTTGGTCGCCAACAAGACCCGGGTCGAGGTGGCGGTCGGCGAGACGCGTGGCGAACTTCTGTCGTTGAACGCGCCTCCAGGCACTCTTACGAGGGAAGAGAACGCGGCCTACAAGGGCGCCGCGGCGCCCGCCCCGGCGACCGGGACGGCGCCCGGCGCCGCAGCCGGAGACTGGTCGAGCTACAACAAGACGCTGACTTCCGAGCGCTTCTCGGACCTCAGCCAGATCAATACCCAGAACGTCGGCAAGCTCAAGGTGCTGTGCACCTACGACACCAGACAATTCACGAGCTTCGAGACCGGCCTGATCATGGTGGAGGGCGCCCTGATCGGCACGACCGAATTCGATATCTTCTCGCTCGACCCGGCGACCTGCGCCCAGAACTGGCGCACGCACGAGGACTACCCGGGCTACATTATACCGACGAACCGGGGTGCGGCCTATCTGGACGGCATGCTGTTTCGCGGGACCGAGGACGGGCGGGTGCTGGCCTATGACTTCAAGACCGGCAAGCGGATCTGGGAGACCACAATCGCGGATCCGAAAAAGGGCGAAGCCGTGCCCGCCGCGCCGATCGCCTGGAATGGCCTCGTCTTCATCGGCAACGCGGGCGGTGACTTCAAGGGCGGCAAAGGGCACATGTACGCGCTCGACGCCAAGACCGGCACGGTCGTCTGGGAATTCTTTCTGGTGCCCAAGGCCGAGGGCGACACGGTCCGCGGACCGCAGGGCGCCTCGCCGCTCGACAATGCGACCTGGAAGAACATCCCGGGCGCACCGATCAGCGGCGGGGGAGCCTGGGCTGCCGCGACTTTGGACCCGGCCACGGGGCTCTTGTATGTTCCCGTAGGCAATCCGGCGCCCGACTTCGACATCGGCGCGCGCGAGGGGGAGAACCTCTATACCGACTCGGTCGTCGTCCTCGACGCCAAGACCGGCGCCTACAAGAATCATTTCAAGATCGTGCCCAGGGATTGGCACGACTGGGACGCTTCCAACCCGCCCGCTTTGATAAAGACGATTGGCGGCAAGAGGCTGATGGCGGTGTCGCCAAAGGACGGATTCCTCTACGGCTTTGATCTCGCCGACAACAAGCTGCTCTACAAGACGGCGGTGACGACAATCGAGAATGTCGATCAGCCGTTCTCGACCGACAAAGACGTCCATTTCTGTCCGGGTGCCGGGGGCGGCGAGGAATGGAACAGCCCGGCCTACGACCCTCGCACCAATCTCCTCTTTACCGGCGACGTCGACTGGTGCACCACGGTGAAGTTGCAGACCAGGCAAGAAATTGCGGCGTCCCCGCTCGGACAACCGTGGACGGCAGAAAAGTCGCTCAATCCATTCAACGAGTTCGGAGCGTTCTCTCGCTCCGACGGCCACTGGGCCGGATGGCTCCATGCCGTCGACGCCGACACCGGCGTCTGGAAATGGCGGCTGAAGACCAATTACCCGATCCTGGGCGGTGTGACGCCGACGGCGGGAGGCCTCGTGTTTTTTGGCGATGTCGGCGGAAACTTCTATGCGGTCGACGCCACCACCGGCGAGAAGCTGTGGGGTCAGAACCTCGGCGGTGCGATCGCCGGCGGCGTTATCACCTATACGGTGAACGGCGTGCAGAAAGTCGCGGTGGCGCACGGCTATATATCCCCCGCCTTTCCCGTTCAAATCAGGTCCGCAAGGGTCTCGATCCTCGGCCTCGACAGCGCCTCCGCGGCCCAATAATGCGGTAGCCCGGAGCATCCCATGGACCTCGATCCGTTACTGTTGTCGCGCATCCAGTTCGCCTTCGTCGTCAGCTTTCACATCATCTTCCCGGCCTTCACGATCGGGCTGGCCGCTTGGCTGGCGACGATCGAGGGGATGCGGCTAGCGACCGGCAACCCGGTCTACCGCCAGGTCTTCGACTTTTGGCTGAAGGTGTTCGCGCTGTCCTTCGGCATGGGCGTGGTGAGCGGCATCGTCATGGCCTTCCAGTTCGGCACCAACTGGAGCGTGCTGGCTGAACGCACCGGGCCGATCCAAGGCCCGCTCTTGGGCTACGAGGGTTTCACCGCCTTTATGCTGGAGGCAACTTTCTTCGGCGTGATGCTGCTCGGCCGCGACCGCACTCCGCCCTGGTTCTACTTTGTGTCGTGCTGCATGGTCGCGTTCGGCACCATGCTGTCGTCGTTCTGGATCCTCTGCAACAACAGCTGGATGCAGGTGCCGCTCGGGCACGCGGTGGTCGACGGCAAGCTTGTGCCGGAGGACTGGTGGGCGATCACCACCGGTCCTATTGTGCGGTTGCGCTGGCCGCATATGCTGCTCGCCGCCTTTTTGACCACCGCCATGAGCGTGATCGCGACCGGCGCCTGGTACCTGTTGCGCCGCACATATTCCGAGGAAGGGCGCGTCATGCTGCGCTGGGGGATAGGGCTGGTCGCAGTCATTATTCCGGTCCAGATGTTCTTCGGTCATCTGACCGGCGAATACGTCCTCCGTTATCAGCCGGCGAAATTCGCCGCGATCGAGGCGCGCTGGCACACCCAGCAGCCGGCGAGCGAGGTGCTGATCGCCATCCCCGACGAGGCGGCGCAGCGGAACCTGCTGGCGATCGAGGTGCCGAGGCTCGGTAGCTTGATTGCCTCGGGCACCTGGGATGCGCGCGAGATAGGACTGGACACCTTCCCGCCGGAGGACCGCCCGCCGGTGTTCATCCCGTTTTGGGCCTTCCGTCTGATGGTGGGCATGGGCCTGATCATGGTGGCGGTCTCCTGGTTCGGTGTGTGGCTCCGCTTTCGTGGCCGCTTGGAGACAACGCGCTGGTTTCTGTGGGTAGCGTTCCTCTCCTTCCCCACCGGCTTTGTTGCGGTGCTCGCCGGGTGGTTCACCGCCGAGGTCGGCCGCCAGCCCTGGGTGGTGTACGGCCTCTTGCGCACCAAGGACGCTGTGACGCCATCATTGACGACCGGCGACGTATTGTTCTCGCTGATCGCCTATTTCGCGGTCTATGTGACCATCTATTCCTTTGGCTTCTACTACATCTATCGGCTGTTGCGGGACGGGCCGGCGGTCGAGGTGGCTGCCGCGTTGCCGGGAGCGGCGATGGCCGGTGCGGTTCGGGGAGGCGGAGAATGAGTGCCGTCGAGCCCTCCAACCTGGCGCTGTTCTGGGCCGGGGTCATCGTCGTGGCGATCCTCGTTTATGTGATCCTCGACGGCTTCGACCTCGGCGTCGGCATCCTATTCGGGACGACCCGCGACACGGCGCTGCGCGACGAGATGATGGCGGCGATCTCGCCGTTTTGGGACGGCAACGAGACTTGGCTCGTGGTGATCGGCGCCTCGCTGTTCGCGGCCTTCCCGGTGGTCTATGCCGTATTCCTGCCGGCCTTCTACATCCCCGTGCTGCTGTTGTTGTTCGGGCTGATCTTCCGCGGCGTCGCTTTCGAGTACCGCCACGGCGCCGGCGTGCCGCGGCTGTGGGATTGGGGGTTTTTTGTCGGCTCCACGGTCGCTGCGTTTGTCCAAGGGGCGGCGGTCGGGGCGATGATCCGCGGCATCCCGGTGGTAAACAACCAGTATGCCGGGGGTGCTTTCGAATGGCTGCGGCCACTACCGGTGCTGACCGGGATTGGCCTCGTGCTCGGCTACGCCCTGCTCGGCGCCGGCTGGCTGACCTTGAAATCGGAGGGGGCGCTGCGCGACTGGGCGTGGCGACGCATCCCCTGGCTCGCCGGTGCCGTGCTGGTGGTGCTCGGCATCGCCGCCGTCGTCGCTTTCATCGAGCGGGCGCGGATGACTGGGAACCTGTTCGTCGGCCGCCTTTGGGGACTGATTTTTCCGGCGATCGGTCTATTGGCCATGTACGGTGTCTTCGCCGCCGCCCGCCGCCGCCGCGACGCTTGGCCGTTCACCTTGACCGCCGTGTTCTTTGTGGCGGCTTTGCTCTCGCTCGCGGTGATGTTCTGGCCTTACATGATCCCGTACACGATCACTGTCGGCAACGCTGCAGCGCCGGAAAAGTCGCTCTCCTTCCTGTTCTGGGGCGCCGGCGTGTTCGTATTGCCGGTGATTGCGGTCTACACCGCAGTCGTCTATTGGTTGTTCCGCGGCAAGCTGCGCAAGGGATACGGCTGAGCGGTGGACGGTGGGAGAGCCGCCCTTGACGACCTTGCGCGAGCCTGACGGTAGGCAAAGGGAGCAGAGCGATGACCGATGCTGGGCCACAGAAACTGACCCTCCTGGCGAAACTGGTCGTTGCGTTCATCCTCGCGCTGATCGTCGCCGCCGCCATATGGCACGGCGTTTCGATCGAAATCCTCAAACGCGTCTGGCACCAGCTGATCGACCGGGCGGACGCGCCGATGAGGTTCCGCTTCATCCTGCAGCCGTTGATGGCGGCGATCGCCGCGATCCTGGATGGCCTCAAGGACGCGCGGACCGGCCGCTCACCGTATTTTTGGACCCTGCTGCGCAACCCGCGCGAGCGCATCGAACGGCTGAATGAGGGATTGAACGCGACCGCCAGGATCATCCTTCTTGGCCTCGTGATGGACGCGATCTACCAGATCATCGTGCTGAAGCGGTTCTATCCGGCCGAGGCGGTTATTGTCGCTTTGCTGTTCGCGTTTGTCCCGTATGTGATCATCCGCGGGCCCGTCCTGCGTATCGAGCGCTGGTGGCTGGGGGGCGCCTCTCCAAACCGGATCTCGTGAGGCCGCAGAGATGAACCGTCGGCAAGAGGGTATTGAACATGACAGATTCACACGCCGCCGCAAACGCGGGCAGGTTCGAAGTAAGGGTGACGGCGGACAGCCATTTTGCCTGGGTCCGCACTCGTTTGAGCCTCGAACGCACGATGATGTCGTGGCTGCGCACCGCGGTGGCGCTGATCGGCTTCGGCTTTGCCCTCGTCCAGTACCTCAACCACTTGCAACAGATCCCCGGAGCCCGCTCCGCCTATCTTCCAACAGCGCCGGAATTTCTCGGGCTCGCGCTGATTTCGTGCGGTGTCCTGGCGCTTGTGATCTCGATTTGGCAGTACTGGTGGACGGTACGTTATATGTGGGGCGAACCGTTCGCGCCCCTCGCCGGACTGACAAAGGAGGGAATGCAATCGCCGGTCTTGGCGGTCGCCATTCTCCTGATCTTCATCG
>DATEQL010000841.1:0-7121 GCA_035272665.1 Allostellaceae bacterium | reverse complement strand
CAACCTCGCCTTTGTCGGCTCGCACCGCACCAACGGGGTGTCTGCGCTGCACACCGAGTTGTTGCGCAACACTCTGTTCGCCGACCTCGAGGCGGCTTATCCCAATCGCGTGATCAATGTGACGAACGGCATCACCTTTCGGCGCTGGCTGCACCAGGCCAATCCGGGGCTGACGCGGCTGCTCTGCGAGGTGGTAGGAGATCGTGTGCTCGACGATCCCGCCGCCGTCGCCGGCCTCGCCCGCCACTGCGCAGACTCAGCGCTGCAGGAACGGATCATGCGGGTCAAGCGCGCCAACAAGATCGCCCTTGGACGGATCATCCGCGACCGGCTCGGGCTCGTGGTCGATACCACTGCGGTCTTCGACGTGCACATCAAGCGTATTCACGAGTACAAGCGACAATTGCTCAATCTGATCGAGACTATTGCGCTCTGGCAGGCGATGCGCACCGAGCCGGGGCGCGACTGGGTGCCGCGGGTCAAGATCTTTGCCGGCAAGGCCGCCCCCGGTTATGCGATGGCCAAGCTGATCGTCAAGTTGGCGAATGACGTCGCTGCGGTGATCAACGCTGACCCCCGCGTCAGAGACCTGCTGAAGGTGATCTTTCTGCCGAACTACAATGTCAGCCTTGCCGAATCCATCATCCCGGCGGCCGATTTGTCGGAACAAATCTCGACGGCGGGGCTCGAAGCCTCGGGTACCGGAAACATGAAGCTCGCGCTGAACGGCGCTCTGACGATCGGTACGCTCGACGGCGCCAATGTCGAGATTCGCGAACGGGTCGGCTGCGAGAATATCTTTATTTTCGGCCTGCGTGCCGACGAGGTGGCCCAGCGCCGCCGGAACGGTTGGGACGCGACCGAAATCTTTCGCGCTTCGCCGCCGCTTGCCAGCGCGATCGACGCCATTGCGTCGGGCGTCTTCTCGCCCGGCGATCCGCATCGCTTCGACGAGCTGACCCAAGCGTTGCGACGTGCCGACGACTATATGGTGACGGCCGATTTCGCAGATTATTTCGGCACGCAACGGCGCGTCGACGCACTGCACCGGCAGAAGGACGCCTGGGCCAAGGCCTGCATCGCGAATATCGCCGGCATGGGCTGGTTCTCGTCAGACCGCGCCATCCGCACCTACGCCGAGGCGATCTGGCAGGCGCCGCTCTATCATTCGCCGCGATGAGCCGCATCTCTTGCCGCCGGTAGCGCGCTGGCCCCGTTGAGGCCGACGCCGCAGGCGATCCGCGGGCGAGATCGCTCGAAACGGGACCGGGCGGCGTTGTCCCTTCGGCGTGGCGTGCCCTTGTAAAGAATCGTGTGGCCCCACATGTTGGTAGCACTCTTCTCAAAAGAGTGCTACTCCCTGCCGTCAGGGATATCCCCCGAATTTGCATCGCTTTTCTTGCGAGGGGCGGTCGGGTTCAAACTCGCAACTTAGGAAAGATTTCATGAAATTCAGACCGTTGCACGACCGCCTGCTGATCCGCCGGGTGGAGCAGGAGGCGAAGTCGACGGGCGGGATCATAATTCCCGATACCGCCCAGGAAAAGCCGATGGAAGGCGAAGTCATTGCAGTCGGGCCGGGTGCCCGTGGCGAAGACGGCAAGGTCCACCCGCTCGACGTCAGGACCGGCGACCGGGTGCTATTCGGGAAATGGTCGGGCACCGAGGTTCGCCTCGACGGCGAGGAGCTGATGATCATGAAGGAATCGGACGTCATGGGCATCGTCGACAGCGGCGCCGCCGCTGCGAAGACAACGTGAGAGGGAACTAATCATGGCTGCAAAAGACATTAAGCAAGGCGCCGATGCCCGCGAGCGGATGCTGCACGGCATCGACATACTCACCAACGCGGTCAGAGTGACCCTGGGGCCCAAGGGCCGCAACGTCGTGCTCGACAAGAGCTACGGCGCGCCGCGCATCACCAAGGACGGCGTCACCGTCGCCAAGGAGATCGAGCTCAGTGACAAGTTCGAGAATATGGGCGCCCAGATGGTCCGCGAGGTGGCCAGCAAGACGAGCACGGTCGCCGGCGACGGCACGACGACGGCGACCATCCTCGCCCACGCCATAATGCGCGAAGGGGTCAAGGCTGTGGCGGCGGGAATGAACCCGATGGATCTCAAGCGCGGTGTCGATATGGCGGTCGAAGCCGTGGTCAAAGACATCCAGAAGCGCTCGAAGAAAGTCTCGACAAACGACGAGATTGCACAGGTAGGCACGATCTCGGCTAATGGTGACGCAGAGATCGGCCGGATGCTCGCCGAGGCCATGAAGAAGGTCGGCAACGAAGGTGTCATCACCGTCGAGGAGGCGAAGTCTCTGGAAACCGAGCTCGATGTCGTCGAGGGGATGCAGTTCGACCGCGGCTATTTGAGCCCGTATTTCGTCACCAATGCGGAGAAGATGCACGCCGAGCTCGAGGACGCCTACATCCTGCTGCACGAGAAGAAGCTCTCAAGCCTGCAGACCTTGCTCCCCATTCTCGAAGCCGTCGTCCAGAGCGCCCGGCCCTTGGTGATCGTCGCCGAGGACATCGAGGGTGAAGCGCTGGCGACGCTCGTCGTCAACAAATTGCGCGGCGGCCTCAAGGTAGCGGCGGTGAAGGCGCCGGGCTTTGGCGATCGCCGTAAGGCCATGCTCGAGGACATCGCGACCTTGACCGGAGGTCAGGTGATTTCGGAAGACCTCGGCATCAAGCTCGAAAACGTCACGCTCGACATGCTCGGTAGCGCCAAGAAGGTCCGGATCGACAAGGAGAACACGACGATCATCGACGGCGCCGGGAGCAAGGACGACATCGTCGCCCGCACCGGTCAGATCCGGGCGCAGATCGAGGAGACGACCTCCGATTACGACCGCGAGAAGCTGGAGGAGCGTCTGGCCAAGCTGGCAGGCGGCGTCGCGGTCATCCGCGTCGGCGGCAGCAGCGAGGTCGAGGTCAAGGAGCGCAAGGACCGCGTCGACGACGCCATGCACGCGACCAAGGCCGCGGTCGAGGAAGGTGTCGTCGCCGGCGGTGGCGTAGCGCTGCTCTTTGCCAGCAAGGTTCTCGCCGCTCTCAACCCCGCGAACAACGACCAGAAGGTCGGGATTGACATCGTCCGCAAGGCGATTCAGTCGCCAGTCCGGCAGATCGCCGAGAATTCCGGTGTCGAGGGCTCGATCGTCGTCGGCAAGCTGACCGACAAGGACGAGCCGAACTTCGGCTATGACGCGCAATCGGGCGACTACAAGGACATGGTGGCGGCCGGGATCATCGATCCGACCAAGGTCGTGCGGGTGGCACTGCAGGATGCCGCTTCGGTTGCGGGGTTGTTGATCACCACCGAGGCAATGGTGGCCGACAGGCCGGAACCCAAGGGTGCACCGGGCATGCCGCCAGGTGGCATGGGCGGTATGGGCGGTATGGATTATTAAGCTCCAAGAAAGGGACATCGCCTCTCCCGGAAGACGGGAGAGGCGATGTCCGCAGGGAAAGGAATCGGCGGACGAAACGGTCTACTGAACCCAGTACCGAGATCCACGCGAACCCAAAGGCCAAACCGAAGGCAAAGCGTAGGCGGCAACGCGAGCGAGCGAAGAATCGTCAATTTTGGCAAATTTCTGCGATCGAGGCGCGCCGATAACTTGGAAAAACTCGTTTATCGACAGAATCTAGTTGTAATTGTTACGATGAAACCGATCTTAATGATGTAGAGGATTGTTGTTCGGCTGGATCTCGCCGGATGGGAAGCGGGTTCTCGTTTAGGGCCGCGATTGGCGGCGGACAGGACTTTGGGTTCGCTCGTTGTGCGGCGCGGGTTTCGTCGCCAATGCGCCGCTGCCCCAGACAGTCGCCCCGAATTCAGGAGCGATCGTGACGCTTCCGGCTCGATTTTCTCTGCTCCATTCAGATCTGAATGACTTTCTCTTCGCCTCTGTCGGAGATCAACAAAATGGAATGCCGCTCAACGTTGTCTCGGCATTGACGCTACTTGATGTAGACCCGTGGGAGGAGGCCGCCCGGCTCGCAGCACTGCCGAAAGCCCTCGCGGCTGAGACGCTTGCGCCGATGATCGCTCGATTGCCGATCTCTCAGCGGCAGCAATCGGACAACTTGGCCATCAGTCAGCGGCTGGTTGAACTCTTACCGGGCCCCCGGCGGGCGGCCGCGGCGGGTCGAGAGCAGACGGGCGTGAAGGAGAAGAATTACTTTCAGACTGTGATGGTGCTGATCTGCCTTGCCCTTGGGGCGGCAGCGCTCTACCTCATGTTGTAATTTGTAATCCGACCCGATCCGCCGGATCGGGTTTATTGTGCGGCGCGGCTCTGACGACCCCCGGTACCCCTGCTGTGGGTTTTCCGCGGGCCGAGCCGTTCGATGCGGCGCGTAGAGGCGCGTTCCGCCGGCGGCTGCGCCGGCGATGCGATCGGGCCGCCACGCACGGGTTCCGGATGGGAGCGGAGCGCTCGGACGGGCCGTCGAGTGAGCTTCTCGATATCGCGCAGATAGGGCCGCTCCTCGTCGCTGCAGAAAGAGATCGCGATACCGGCCGCACCGGCGCGCGCCGTTCGGCCGATACGGTGGACATAGTCTTCCGGCACGTTCGGCAGCTCGAAGTTGATGACGTGCGACACGCATTCGACATCGATCCCGCGGGCGGCGATGTCGGTGGCCACGAGCACCCGGCTATGGCCCGCGCGGAAGCCGGCGAGCGCGCGCTCGCGCTGGGGCTGCGATTTGTTGCCATGAATGGCCGTGGCCTCGATGCCGGCGCCGACGAGATGCCGCACGACCCGGTCCGCACCGTGCTTTGTTCGCGTAAAGACGAGCACCCGCGCAAAGGCGGGGTCCCTCAACAATTTCGCGAGCAGTTCCCGCTTCTCCGCACTCGCGACGAAGACCACGCCCTGATCGACCAGTTCGACCGTCGTCGCGGCGGGTGCCACGGCCACGTTGATCGGGTCGTCGAGGTACGCCTCGGCGAGAGCGGCGATCGTCCGCGGCATCGTCGCCGAAAACAGCAATGTCTGGCGCTGCCGCGGCAACAGCTTGACGATGCGCTTCAGCGCGTGGATGAAGCCGAGATCGAGCATCCGGTCGGCCTCGTCGAGAACAAGAACCTGGACACTCGATAGAACGAGGGAATTTCGGTCGATCAAGTCGAGCAGGCGCCCAGGTGTGGCGACAAGGATGTCGACACCCGGGGCCAGCTGGCGCTGCTGCGGGCCGATCGGGACACCGCCGAAAACGACGGCCGCGGAAAGCCTCATCCCGCGACCATAGGTGCCGAAGCTGTCGAGGATCTGGCTCGCCAGCTCTCGGGTGGGGCTCAGCACCAGCGCTCGGCAGCCACGCGGCGTTCTCGCCCGCGGCTGGCCGGAGAGGCGCTGGAGAATGGGCAGCGCGAAGGCGGCCGTTTTGCCGGTCCCGGTCTGGGCAATGCCGCAGAGATCGCGGCCGCTGAGAACCTTCGGGATGGCCTGGGTTTGGATTGGCGTAGGTGTCGCATAACCGGCGACGGCGAGAGCGTCGAGGATCGGGGTTGCAAGTCCGAAATCAGAAAAACTGGGCAATGCTGGTGCCTCTCAGGGTCGTTGGATTCCGAGAAGGCGCACATGACCCATCATGCACCTGTCGGGTCTGAAGACGACCCGCGTGATGAGGGCTGTCAAACGAAGGCAGGGCATAAAGATCGAACCCGGCTCCCGCCGTCGTGGCGGGATCGCTCACGCAGGTTCGATCACGTGGCTCCAAGCCGGAGCACGAACGCTGCCACCCTTATATGCGCGCTTGGCAGCCAGCGGTCAAGGTGGTCGCCCATGGTTCTCCTTTGGGTTGGTGCGTGTGTCACCCTGCTGGGGCGACTTCCTCGGTCCATACCGTGAAGCGCTCGAGCGTGTTCGGACCAAAGGTCGTGGTGATCGCCACGTCGGCCGCATCGCGACCGCGGGCGAGCAGCACCCGGCCGATGCGCGGAATGTTGTTGCGCGCATCAAAGGTATACCACTCGCCGCCGAGATAGGCTTCGAACCAGGCTGCGAAATCCATCGGCGCGTCCACGGCCGGCACGCCGATATCGCCCAGATAACCGGTGCAATATCGCGCCGGAATGTTCATGCAGCGACAGAAGGCGACGGCCAGGTGAGCATAATCCCGGCAAACGCCGGTACGATCGCAGAAGGCTTCCCAAGCCGTCCGGCTGGCGCGCGCGTGCTCGTAGCCGAAGGCGATGTGCTGATGAACGTAGTCGCAGATGGCCTGGACGCGGCCCCAGCCGAGCGGCGTATTCCCGAAGAGCGACCAGGCGATCTCGGAAAGCCGGTCGGTCTCGCAGTAACGGCTGCCCAGCAGGAACACCAAGGCCTCGTCGGGCAGATCCTCGACAGCATGCTGCCATGCGTCGACGGCGACCACATCCGGCTTGCCCGTGTCGGTGACGACCCCGTTGGCAGAGAGCCGGGTTCGCCCGGCCGGCGCCACTATCCGGTTGCACCAGTTGCCAAAGCCGTCGCGGTAGGCACGGATCGGGATCGACGGGCTGGTGACGAGGTGATCCGGCACCACCAAGTCCGAGACGCGCGTGTAGTGGACGTTCAACATCAGCACCATCGGCGTAGGCTGCGGGCAGTCGTAGACCAATTCGTAGCCGAGTCGGATCTGCATGGCTGGTATTTCCGAAGATTTCCCGTTCGGATCATATCCGGTAGCGGGGGCGCTCCGATTCATATCAGCGCCTTCGAATCAGGCGGATCGAGTCGGCGGTGGTGTGCGACTGGAAGTCTTGTCGACCACACCGTAGGTCTTCAGCCCCAAGGCGCGCGCCACTGCTTTTGCTTTTTGTTTTGCCTCTTCCTTGCCCCCAACCAGAAAAATCGACGGACGCCCGGTGATCTTGCCGTCCTCGCTGCGTTGGGAAATGGTGGCTACCAGCCCCTCACGAGAATCTTCCAGGGTCAGTCGCACGGACATCTTGGTTCTCCTTTATTGGCCATTTCCGTCATCATCTTGCGAAATTCATCCAGTTCGTAGCCTGCGCTGCGGAGAACGGGGGCGATCATGTCGTCCGACAGTAGGTCGTTGACCGTCGCCCGGCAGCAGAGGCATCCGTCCGGCCGGTGTTCCGGGACCGTAGCGAACG
>DATEQL010000840.1:0-4304 GCA_035272665.1 Allostellaceae bacterium | reverse complement strand
TACGCCCGCGCCGTGGTCGTCGTCACCCATGACCGCGATTTCGCGGCGGCTGCGGACCATGTAATCGTCATGTCGGACGGCAGAATCCGGGTCAAGTAGCGTCCCATCCGGGGCGCGCCAAAGAGTGTCCGAATAGTCAGCCCTGCCAGCCGGCGTGGCGCAGGCCCTCGAGCATGTGCGCGTGGTCTTCCGGACGAAACCACGGCAAGCGATTGCGGACATACATGTCGAACGAGCCTGGCGCGATCGCGATGGCCTTCTCCAGCGCTTCCCTCGCTTCCTCGATCCGACCGAGCTGGCCGAGCGCGGCAGCGAGCCAGCGATAGGCCAGCGGATGATTTGGATAGGACCTGATCGTCCGCTTCGCTGCCTCGATCGCGGCCTCGTATTCGCGGCAGAAATAAAGTCCCAACGCTATGTGGTTCAAGCGGGCCGCCAGGTTCGGGTCGCGGGGATCGAGTCTGATACAGGTCTCGAGCGAAGCGAGCCCGTCCCTTGGCCGTCCGGAAAAGACCAAGGTCGAGCCGCGGACTCCATGTGCGGGAGCCAAGTTCGGACTGATTGTCAGAGCGCGCTGAACCTCAGCCAGCGCGCCCTCGTAATCGGCGCGCAGGTACAGTGTCACCCCGATGCGGGTCCGAGCCTCCGCATCGGTGCCATCGAGCGCAACCGCTCGTCGCGCTAGTTCCTCCGCCGATGCCAGGGCTTCGGGCAGACTATGTGTCTGGTACACCGCTCCCGCGCTGGTTCGGGCCAGCGCCAGTGCTTTGTAGCCCCCAGCAAAGGTCGGGTCGAGATCAATGGCCTGCTGAAAAAGCTTCTCTGCAAGCGCGTTGTCCACAGCGTTCGCTTTCTCCAGATGCCACAGGCCGCGCTGGTAGACCGCCCAGGCGTCGAGATTTTCCGGAGGCTTGCGCAGAGCCCGTTGCTGCTCGGCACCCGCGACGGCCGGGGCAATGGCGATCGTTACTGCCTCGGTGATCTCGTCCTGCAATGTAAAGATGTCGGCGAGGTCGCGGTCGTAGCGCTCGGCCCAGACGTGCTTGCCGGTCTCGGCCTCGACCAATTGCGCGGTGACGCGGATGCGATTGGCGGATTTGCGCAGGCTTCCTTCAAGAACATAGCGCACACCCAACTCGCGACCGACCTGCTTCAAATCGACCGCGCGGCCCTTGTAGGTGAAGCAGGAATTACGGGCGATGACGAACAGCGAAGGGTAGCGCGACAACGCAGTGATGACGTCCTCGGCAATGCCGTCGGCGAAGAATTCCTGCTCAGGGTCGGCGCTCATGTTGGTGAAGGGCAATACTGCGATCGACGGCTTGTCGGGTAACGGCAGCGCAAGGGGCAGCTCGCTCGGCTGCGCGATGCGCTTGGCCGCGACCCGGAAAACGCGAACCGGCCGGGCAATGTTCTTGAGCTCCGGCTCGCCGATGTCTTCAAAAGCGAGATCGAGTTTGCCCGCCGCGTCCTCCTGCACGCGCGCCGACACGCAGATGCCGCCCGGCTCTGCTAGGCCTTCGAGCCGCGCTGCGATGTTTACGCCGTCGCCAAAGATGTCGCCGTCCTCGACGACAATGTCTCCCATATGGATGCCAACGCGGAACTCGATCCGGCCGTCGGACGGCACGGCAGCGTTCCGCTCGGTCATCGCCGTCTGTACCTCGCTCGCGCAGCGCAGCGCGTCGACGACGCTGGCGAATTCGGCTAAAAGCCCGTCACCGGTAGTTTTGACGATGCGACCACGATGCTCGGCGATTTTGGGATCGATCGCCTCACGCCGATGCGCCTTCAGCCGCGCGAGGGTCCCTTCCTCGTCGGCGCCGATCAGCCGGCTGTAGCCCGCAATGTCCGCGGCGAGAATGGCAGCCAGCCTGCGTTCGACGCGTTCCCTAGGCAAAGCGGCGTTCTCCAACCGCATGTGAGCATACCGGCTCTGCGAGGTATCTTAACCTTGCGGGCAGCGGCGAGCACTCCCTTTCGGATGGGGTGCGGCTGTCCTGAACTCAAATCGGGAGGCAGTCATGCGCCTGAAGGACAAGGTTGCGATCATTACCGGCGGCGCCCACGGCATGGGCGAAGCCGAGGCCCGGCTCTTCGCCGCCGAAGGTGCGAAGGTCGTCGTGGCCGATATCCTGGCTGATGACGCCGAGATGGTTGCCGGCGCCATCCACGCCAATGGCGGCGAGGCGACATCCGCCAAAATCGACGTCACCAACGAAGCCGAATGGGTGGGCCTGATCGGCAAGACACTGGCAACCTACGGCCGGCTCGACATCCTGGTGAACAATGCCGGGATCTCGGGCAGTTCGGTCGGCGACCCCGACGGTCTCGACGGGTGGCATCGGATCATCGCGGTCAACCAGACGAGCGTCTTTCTCGGCACCAGGCTCGCGGCCGAACAGATGGCGAAGACCGGGGGCGGATCGATCGTCAACATCAGCTCGATCATGGGGTTTGTCGGCGGCACCGGCGGTCATCCGGCCTATCATGCCTCGAAAGGTGCGGTGCGGATCTATTCCAAGGCCGCAGCGGTGCGCTACGGGCCATCCGGGGTGAGGGTGAATACGGTGCATCCGGGCTACATGCCGCCGATGCTGAACGCAACCAATGCCGGCGAGCGCGACGACAAGATCGCCCTGACACCGCTGCGGCGGATCGGCAAGCCGATCGAGGTTGCCTATGGGGTATTGTTTCTCGCCTCCGACGAAGCCTCGTTCGTCACCGGCGCCGAACTCGTCATCGACGGCGGCTTTATCGCCCAATAACCTGAAGCGGCCGTCGTACAACAGCTTGCTGCGCGTCGCGCCTGACCTTCCGACGCTGAATTGCTTCGCTGATCGAAAAGGTATAAGCGCACATCAGGGAGGCACAGCCATGCGAGCGGTCTCCAGCTATGCGAGCGCCATCGTTACGGCAGCAATGATTGGGTCGGTGAGCGGCGCCTGTGCCCAAGAGACCAGGCTCAAGGTTCCCAAGGTCATCGTCACCGCGCAGGCTGCCCCGGTCGAGCCGCCCTATATGCGCGACCCCTGGAAGGCTTACGCACGGAACCCTTATTTCGGTCGATATCGCGTAGAGGAGGATAACTTCCCCGAGGTGCCGTGCACGGCAACCCGCATTGCTTTTGCACCGGGCGGCAGGTGTCTGCAAGGATACCGGCTCACTCTTCCGGAAGCTTCCACCGAGATTGGCGGCAATTCCTGCGACCTGGCGCTGGACGTGGTCGGCGCCAACACCGGGAAATTGTATATCGAAGCGGATATCCTGGCCTTTGATCCGTACAAAGTCACCGCGAACGGTCCGCCGCCGCGGTGGTGCTACGTGCACGGTTACATGGGCTATGACCAGGAAGACTTCCAAGACATGAACTCGGTGACGAGGCGGGGAACCAACTGGCATAATCTGCAGATCAACGGGCAAGAGCGGTCGATCGAATTCTCGGATGGCCCGCACAATTGCGTCGCCGTTCTGAAGCCCGGACCGGTGTGGCTCGGCGGCTACACCTACATGATGCATGCCAGCATCTGCCGCACCGACACGGCAGCCGTCCAGGCTGGGGACATCGCTTATGTGCTCGCCTCGCTGCAAACGCGGACTTACGATTCGGTCGGCAATTTGAGAAAAGCCGGCGATCCGATATACGGTCCGACGGGCAACTCGCGATAACTGACGCGGGATCCTATTTCTGCAAGAAAAACCGCCAAAATATCACGCGGGCGATATTGCCCTCGTGCAATCCACCGGGCTAAAATAGCGCGAGATCGGGGAGAAATTCGCATATCAGCCGGCTCTGCCATCAGGGAGTGACAACCATGCGAACGGCTTCCAGGTACGCGTGCGTCATCGCTACCACGGCGATCATGGCGTCAGCTTCCGGCGCCTATGCCCAAGATAGCAAGCTTGCGGTTCCCGACGTCATCGTCGCCGCGGTGGCCGGCCCGGTCGAGCCCTACATGCGCGACCCCTGGAAGGCTTACGCGCGAAACCCTTATTTCGGTCGATATCGCGTCGAGGAGGATAATTTCTCCCAGGTGCCGTGCACGCAGACTCGTATCGCGTTCGGCCCGGGCGGCAAATGTCTGCAAGGATATCGGCTAGGCCCTGCAGGACCCGCCGGCACCGCCAGTAACAATTCAAATCCTTGCGACATGGCGCTCGACGTGGTCATCAACACCACCGGGAAATTGGCTATCGAAGCGGATATACTGATTTTTGATCCCTACAAGGTGATGGCAACGGGTTCGGTGCCGCGATGGTGCTACATTCACCCTTTCACGCACTATGACCAGGAAGACTTCCAA
>DATEQL010000839.1:0-5041 GCA_035272665.1 Allostellaceae bacterium | reverse complement strand
CCACGAGCTGTTCACCCTGCAGAATGCGATCTTCAGCCCGCATGGCGCCGGGCCGACCTGGGACAATCATTGGAAGCGCTGGCGCAACGCCTTCGACAATTTCGAGCGCGTGTCGCGCGGGCAGAAGCCGTTCTGGATCGTCCCCGAGCTGCGCGACTAAGCGACCCTTTCGAGGGGAGGCTGTGGCGAGCCGTTGACGAGGCGCGGCTGGCCATTGAGCGCGAAGGCAACTCGGAGATGCACCATAATGCGCATCTCCGATGCCTCCCGCATGCTCGAAAAACAACGAAAATTGCGCTTTTGCCATAGAATCGCCCAAATGATCCTGCAAAATAGCACTTCATTTCAGTGGCTTAGATTACAAATTCGTTACGCCGGGGATCAATGGAATTTTTCAAAGGATCAACGAATTAAAACCGCCGGAACAATCGAATAACAACCGAAATGTCGCAGGGGACGAAATGGCGGGGAAGCGGCGCGGATTCGCCTGGGCCGGCCGATCGCCTGTAGCCATCCCGGTGAAAGCGTAGGACACTGCGGCCGTCCGCATCACGGGCGGGTGGCGGCGATGGATGTCGCGGATTGGCTGCGAGAGCTCGGGCTCGAGCAATACGAGCGGGCGTTTCGCACGAACGAGATCGACGAGAGGGTATTGCCGAGCCTGACGGCCGAGGATCTGAAGGACCTCGGCGTCACCTTGGTCGGCCATCGCCGTCGGCTGCTCGACGCGATCGCCGCGCTGGCTAGCCCCCTCTCCAACCCTCCCCTCCCCGGGCTCGACCCGGGGATCACGGGGGAGGGAAGGGTGGGGGTGGAAGCCGAACGCCGGCAGCTGACGGTGATGTTCTGTGATCTCGTCGGCTCAACCGCGCTCTCGACGCGTTTTGACCCGGAGGATTTGCGGGAGCTTATTGGCGCCTATCACCGCGCCGTCGCCGATACGGTCGCCCGCTTCGACGGCTTTGTCGCCAAATATATGGGTGACGGGGTACTGATCTATTTCGGCTACCCGCAAGCTCATGAGGACGACGCCGAGCGGGCGGTGGGGGCCGGGCTGGCGGTGATCGAGGCAGTCGGCCAATTGCCGGCGCGACAGGATTTGCGCGTACGGCTCGGCATCGCCACCGGTCTCGCCGTGGTCGGCGATCTGATCGGCGCGGGTGCCGCGCAGGAGCGTGGGGTCGTCGGGGAAACGCCGAACCTCGCTGCCCGGCTGCAGGCCTTGGCTGCGCCGAACACGTTGGTGATCGCCGAAGCGACCCGCCGGCAGATCGGCGGGTTGTTCGATCTCGGCGATCTCGGGCCGCAAGCACTCGCCGGGTTTGCCGTGCCGCAACCGGCGTGGCGAGTGCTCGGCGAGAGCGGGATGTTAAGCCGCTTTGAGGCATTGCGCTCGGGGACGACACCGCTCGTCGGGCGCAGCGAGGAGCTTGATCTGCTGCTTCGCGGCTGGGAGCAGTCGAAAACCGGTGAGGGCCGCGTGGTGCTACTCTCGGGCGAACCGGGTATCGGCAAGTCACGGTTGACCGCGGCGCTCTACGAACGCATCGAGCACGAACCCCATACGCGCTTGCGCTATTTCTGCTCGCCGTATCACCAGGACAGCGCGCTTCATCCAGTCATTCTCCAGCTCGAACGCGCCGCCAATTTCGTGCGCGACGACGGGCCCGAGACAAAACTCGACAAGTTCGCGGCGTTGCTCGAACAGGCGGCCGAGATCGGCGACATCTCCCTGCTTGTCGAGCTGTTGTCGTTGCCTGGTGGCGATCGCTTCGCGCCACTCGATCTGAGCCCTCAGCGCAAAAAGGAGCGCACCTTGGCGGCGTTGCGGCGCCAGCTCCAAGGGTTGGCTCGAACGCAACCTGTGCTGATGATCTTTGAAGATTTGCATTGGATCGATCCTACATCGCGGGAGTTCTTGGACATCATTCTCCCGCGGATCGACCACCTGCCGGTCCTGCTGGTCGCGACCTTCCGTCCCGAGTTCCAGCCACCCTGGTCGGGCCAACCGCATGTCGCGGCAATAGCGCTGGACCGGCTCGGACGGAGCGACGGTGCGGCGATGGTCCAACGGCTTGCCGGCAACGCGGCCGCCTTACTGCCGCAGGATGTGATCGCCGAGATCGTCGAGCGCACCGATGGCGTGCCGCTGTTCGTCGAGGAAATGACCAAGGCGGTGCTCGAAGCCGGCGCCGAGCGCGGCCGGGAGATTGCAGAGTCGGTGCCCTCGATCAAGTTGGGTGTGCCGGCGACATTGCAGGCTTCGCTGATGGCGCGGCTCGACCGGCTCGGTCCGGCGACAAAAGGGGTTGCCCAGATCGGTGCCGCGATCGGCCGCGAATTCTCCTACGAGCTGGCTGCGGCAGTCAGCGAACTCTCTGAAGAAAGGTTCCGAGACGCGCTGCAACGGCTCGTCGCTGCCGGCTTGGTCTTTCAGCGCGGCGCGCCGCCTGCCGCCGAGTACCTGTTCAAGCACGCGCTGGTTCAGGATACCGCCTACGGCACCCTGCTGCGTGGCCCGCGCCAGGCGCTACATGAGCGGATCGGCCAGGTGCTCGAAGAGCGGTATCCTAGCCTCGTCGAAACCCAACCGGAGATCGCCGCACGCCATTTCGGCGAGGCGTTGCTCGTCGACGAGGCGGTTTCCTATTGGCACCGTGCGGGCAAACTGTCGGTCTCCAAGTCCGCCGTGCGAGAGGCCGTCGCGCAACTGCGACGTGGGCTGAGCTTGCTGGATGGCGCGACGGAGACCCGCGAACGCAAGCAGCTGGCCTTGGACGTCCAGGTAACCCTGATCGCAGCGCTGATGGGCGCTAAAGGCTATGCCGACCCGGAGGTCATCGAGGCGGTTCACCGGGCGCGGCAGCTCATTACCGAAACGGGTGGGGCGGGCACTCTCCTGCATTTCAGCGTTTTATACGGAATCTGGGGTGCCTCTTACGTTGCTGGAGCGGCGGGCGACGCGCTCGACTACGCAACAGAGTTTCTTGCGCTCGCCCGGTCTCAACCAACAACGGGGCCTTTGTTGATCGGCCACCGCATCGTTGGCACGACCATGATAATGCTCGGTGAACACGGCCGTGCTCTCTCCGATTTACAAACAGCGGCGGCTCTGTACCGCGAGGATGATCATCGCGAGCTGGCCTTTCGGTTTGGCCAGGACATCGGCGCCCCTGCTTACTGCTATCTTGCATTGGCGCTGTGGCACAACGGCTACCCCGATCAGGCCTTTGCCGCGGCAGAAAGAGCGCTCGCCCATGCGCGACAGTTTGGCCATCTCCACACCCTCGCCTACACGCTGTTCCATACGAGCATAGTAGCCGTGCTCGCCCGGCGCTTCCCCGAGCTCGATGCGATGATTACCGAATCCGTTGCGCTCGCCAGCGAGCATGGTTTCCCATTGTGGGCTGGCTATGGGCTAATCCTGCAAGGATGGACCGTCGGCCAAACAGGCGACGCGGCAGCCGGTGTCGTCCAGACGCGTGACGGCTTGGCTGCGGCGGAAGGCACGGGCGCCCACTTACTCGAGCCTTACTTTCTCGGGCTGCTTGGAGAAACTTTGGCGATCGCGGGAGACATCGACGGAGGGATCGCTGCGATTGACGATGCTTTGGCCAGGGCTGCCGCTTCGGGGCAAAGAGGTACGGATGCGGAGCTCTACCGATTGCAGGGCGCCCTGGAACAACGACGGCCGCAGCCCTATCTCGCAACGGCGGAGGCTTCCTACCGCAAGGCCATTGCAGTTGCTAGGGAACAAGGTACGCGCGGGTTTGAATTGCGCGCCGCGACGAGCCTTGCTCGGCTATTCGCCCGCCAGGGCAAACGCGCCGAAGCCCACGACCTTCTCGCTCCGGTCTACGACTGGTTCGCCGAAGGCTTCGACACACAAGATCTGAAAGAGGCGAAAGCGCTGCTCGACGAGCTCGGGGGAGCCTGATGGACATAGCGGGGTGGCTGCGGGGGCTGGGTCTCGAGCGCTATCTGGCGGCGTTCCGCGACAATGATGTCGATTCCGAGGTGCTGCCGCAGCTGACGGCGGACGACCTGATCAGCATCGGCGTGACCTCGGTCGGCCACCGTCGCAAGCTCCTCGCCGCTATTGCCGCCCTCGACGCCAAAATGCCGGCTCCAGCGATGACGGCGGCGCCCCGCGATGCACCGCTGCAGGCCGATGCCGAACGGCGGCAGCTGACGGTAATGTTTTGCGACCTGGTCGGCTCGACGGCGCTCGCCGCGCGGCTCGATCCCGAGGATCTACGCGAGGTCATCGCCGCCTATCACCGCGCCGTCGCCGAGATCGTTGCCGGGTTCGACGGCTTTGTCGCTAAGTACATGGGCGACGGCGTGCTGGTCTATTTCGGCTACCCGCGGGCGCATGAGGACGATACCGAGCGGGCGGTCCGGGCGGGGCTGGGCGTGATCGATGCTGTGGGCCGCCTCGATATCGGTTCGGTCAAGCTCCAAGCTCGCGTCGGCATCGCCACCGGGCTGGTGGTCGTCGGCGACCTGATTGGCGAAGGGTCGGCGCAGGAGCAATCGGTCGTCGGCGAGACGCCAAACCTCGCCGCCCGTCTGCAAGCCCTGGCCGAGCCGGACAGTGTCGTCATCGCCACAGGCACGCGCCGGCTGGTCGGCGATTTCTTCGAGTACCGCGACTTGGGCGTGGTCGAGGTCAAGGGCCTCGTCGGGCCGGTGCCGGCCTGGCAGGTGTTGCGTCCGAGCGCTGTCGAGAGCCGGTTCGAGGCGTTGCGCGGATCGACGCTCAGTCCGCTAATCGGTCGCGACGAAGAGCTTGACCTGCTGCTCCGTCGCTGGGCGCGCGCCGAGGCGGGGGCCGGTCAGATTGTGCTGGTCTCGGGTGAACCCGGCATCGGCAAGTCGCGCCTCACCGCGGCATTGGCGGAGCGCCTCCACGATGAGCCCCATCTCCGTCTGCGCTACTTCTGCTCGCCCTATCACCAGGACAGCGCGCTGTTCCCGTTCATCGACCAGCTCGGTCGGGCATCGGTCTTCGCGCGCGACGATCCGCCCTCGGCCAGGC
>DATEQL010000838.1:0-2884 GCA_035272665.1 Allostellaceae bacterium | reverse complement strand
GGTGCTACTGCGTGTGGTCGGATGTCTCGGTGCCGCCGCCGTGCTCGCGGCCGGCCTCGCCGGTCAGCCGGCCGCCGCCGTCAAGTCCAAGCCGCAAGCGACCGCGGCCGTCGAACCGCCGGCCACGCCGTCGAACGGGATCGAAACGGAGGCGAAGCACGCGGTGATCATCGAAGAGGAGACCGGCGCGGTGCTGCTCGACAAGGGCGCCCACGAGCGCATTCCGCCGGCGTCGATGAGCAAGATCATGACCGCGTACGTCGCTTTCGGCATTCTGAAGGAGGGGCGTGCCAAACTCACCGACGAGCTTCCGGTCAGCGAACGGGCCTGGCGGCTCCAAGGATCCAAGATGTTCGTGCCGATCGGCGGCCGCATCTCGATTGATGATCTGTTGAAGGGGGTTATCATCCAGTCGGGCAACGATGCCTGCCTCGTGCTCGCCGAAGGTCTCGCCGGCAGCGAAGAGGCCTTCGTCGAGCTGATGAATCAGAAGGCCAAGGAGATCGGGCTGAAAGACAGCCATTTTGCCAATGTCAGCGGTCTGCCCGACCCGGACCACTGGATGACCGCGCGTGATTTGGCGACCCTGGCGATCCATACGATCAAAGACTTTCCCGAATATTATCATTATTATTCGGAGATGGATTACGAATTCAACAACATAAAGCAAGGCAATCGCAATCCTCTCCTCTATAAGAACGTCGGTGCGGACGGACTGAAGACCGGCCACACCGAGGAAGCGGGATACAGCCTCACCGCTTCCGTGGTGCGCGAAAATCGCCGCATCATCTTGGTGATGAGCGGCCTGCCGACGATGAAGGCGCGGGCGCAGGAGAGCGAGCGGCTGATCGAGTGGGCGTTTCGCGAATTCAACGACTATCGTCTGTTCGCCGCCGGCGACAAAGTCGACGATGGCGAGGTCTGGCTTGGGGCCGAGCCCAAAGTACCGCTCTCGGTCAGCGAGGATTTCGTCGTGACCCTACCGCGCAAGGCACGCAAGGATATGAAGGTCACGATCGATTACGACCGTCCGATCCCGGCGCCGATCGAAAAAGGTGAGAAGTTGGGCAAGGTAGTCGTGAGCGCACCGGACGTGCCGCCGGTCGAAGCGCCGCTGATCGCCGCGGCGAGTGTCGAGCGGATGAATCCGTTGGGCCGCATCGCCACGCTCGCGGGCTATCTCGTCTGGGGGCAGCGGCACTGAACCCGGTGTCTCGAGGCCGGTTCATCACCATCGAGGGCGGCGAAGGCGCCGGCAAAACGACCCAGGTAGGGTTACTCGTGGCAGCCCTCGAGCGGGTGGGGATCAGGGCTCGGGGGACGCGCGAGCCGGGAGGCTCGCCAGGCGGCGAGGCGATCCGGCGGCTCCTTCTCGAAGGCGACGGCGAGCGCTGGGATGCGGTCGACGAAGCGCTGTTGCTCGTCGCTGCCCGACACGATCATGTGACCCGCCTGATCGCGCCTTCTCTTGCGCAGGGGATTTGGGTGGTGTCCGACCGCTTTGCCGATTCGACGCTCGCCTATCAGGGTTACGGCAGGGGACTGGCGCTCGATGATCTCGCCGCGCTGCACCGATTTGCTCTCGGTCCGTTCGCGCCCGATCTGACCGTGATCCTCGATCTGCCGGTCGAGATCGGACTTTCGCGGGCAGCCGCGCGAGCGACCGCCGCCGACCGGTTCGAAAGCCTCGACCGGGCTTTCCACGAAAGGCTGCGCCAGGGCTTTCGGCGGATCGCCGACGATGATAGCGCCCGCTGCGTGCTGATCGACGCGTCCGGTGATCCGCAAACAGTCCACCGCGCAGTGCTCGACGCGGTCAAGCAACGTCTAGGCGTGGCATTGTAGGGGCGTATGGCACGCGGCGTAGAGGCGGGGCTCGAGGCGACGTCATTGGCCCCGGCGCCGCGGGCGAACCCGGATCTCGTTGGCCACGAGACCGCCGAGCGTGAGTTGCGGCGGCTAGTCGAACTCGGCCGGTTGCCGCACGCGATTTTGTTGAATGGGCCGCGCGGCATCGGCAAGGCGACGCTCGTCTTCCGTCTCGCCCGCTTTCTGCTGGCGGAACGAGACCGTCCGACCGACGCTGCCGGGCAGGGGTTGGCAACCGACCTCGAATGCGGGGTGTTTCACCGCGTCGCAGCAGGCGGCCACGCCGACCTGTTGACTGTCGAGCGGGCCTACGATCCGAGGCGCCGCCGCTTGCGCGGCGAGATCGTGGTCGAGGATGCGCGGGAGATCACCGCCTTTTTTCGGCTGACCGCGGCCGAAGGTGGATGGCGCATCGTCGTCGTCGACGGGGCGGAGGAAATGAACCGCAACGCGGCCAATGCTCTTCTTAAAATCCTCGAGGAGCCGCCCCGGCGAGCGCTGCTGCTGCTGATTAGCCACAGCCCGGGACGGCTGTTGCCGACGATCCGCTCGCGCTGCCGGCGCTTGCCACTCGCCGCGCTGGCCCGGCCGATCGTGACGCAGCTGCTCGGTCGGTACCGTCCCGAGCTCGCCGCGCCCGAAGCCGAGCCGCTGGCGGCACTAGCCGACGGGAGCATTGGACGCGCACTGGAGCTCGCCGATGCCAGCGGGCTCGTGCTCTACCGGTCGATGGTCGAAATGCTGTCACAGGTTCCGGGTATCGATGTTGCACGGCTGCATGCCTTCGCCGATCAGCTCGCCCGTGCTGATGCGGAGGATGCCTATCGGGCCGGCGGCGAGCTGCTGTCGCAGTTCCTTGCTCGAATGATAGCGGGCGCGGCACGCCGACAGGTTGGCGGAGAGGAGATTGTCGCCGGCGAGAGCGGGGCGATGCAGCGCCTCGCCGCCTGTGCCGACCCCGCGCGCTGGGCAGCGCTGCGCGAGGAAATAGAACGAGGCTTTGCCAGCACCGACC
>DATEQL010000837.1:0-3231 GCA_035272665.1 Allostellaceae bacterium | reverse complement strand
CCCGAACACGGCGTTCGCGTGCTCGGATCGGAATAATTCAAGACGATCGGCCGAGCCGGCTAGGCAATGAGCGCGCGATCGGGTTTCTCGCGCCAGTAAGCCAGCATGTCGTCGATCGTCTGATCGAGGGATATCACCGGTTCCCACCCCGTGGTCAGTTTGAGCTTGGTGCAGTCGGCCCAAATGATCGGTTCGTCAGTGGGCCGAAGCAGCCTCGGATCGACCTCCGGGACGATATTGCCCCGCGCCGCCCGTTGCAGCACTCGCGACAAGACCTCGTTCATCGCATAGGCGGTTGGACCGCCGAGATTGTAAACCTCCCCGCTCTTGCCGCGTTCGAGCAAGAGGATCAGACCGCGATTGAGATCGCGCACATCGACGATGGTTCGCCGCGTCTCGAGGTTGCCGACCCGGATGACGTTGGTTTCGGAATGGCGTTCGAGCCACACTGTGCGGCGCACGAAGTCGGACAGCGCATCGCCGACTTTGCGCGGACCGGTGCAGTTGAAAATTCGCACGCGCACCGCATCGAGGCCGAAGCCGGCCCAGTATTGGTACGCGAGCAGATCCGTCGCCACCTTGGAGACACCATAAGGGTGCAAGGGGAGCAGCGGTTCGCTCTCGGAAATCGGGACCCTCGCCGGATCCACCGTCCCGTATTCCGCCGACGATCCGGCTACCACGACACGCACCTTCGAGCCGAGCCGCCGCACCGCCTCCAGGACATTGGCGGTGCCGATCACATTGGTCTCCAACGTCTCGATCGGACGCTGCCACGATGCGGTCGGGTAACTCTGCGCCGCCAGATGAAACACCGCCTCAGGGCGAAAGCGCATCAGCGAATCGTAGACCGAGCACCAGTCGCGAATATCGACCGTTTCGAGCGGGAGGTCTACCAGATCGGCGGCATCCACCGTCGGATTGTAGTAGCTCGCCACGACATCATGGCCCGCCGCGGCCAGCGCCGCGCACAGATGCGACCCCATCATTCCGCCGCAGCCGCTGATCCAGATCCGCATCTGCTGCATTCCTCGTCAAGCGCGTTCCAGAGCGACCGGCAAATCGCACTGGGCCGAGACGGCGGCAACGACCCGGTCGAGACACGCCAGCTGTCGGTCCCACCGGTAATTCGCTTCCGCCGCGGCTCGCGCCTTGCGCGCCATCGCTGCGCGAAATTCGCCGTCGCGCAATAGACGGACGACGTGGTCGGCAAATTCCTTTGCGTTGTCCGCCGTCAGGATACCCTCTTCGTGCGCAACGACGGTGCCGCTCCAGGCGGCAGTGGAAGCGACGCAGGGCAGCCCCATAGCCAAGGCCTCGAGCAGCTTATTCTGGATGCCGCGAGCCATTCGTAGAGGGGCCACAAACACTTCCGCCCCGTCGAGATAAGGCCGCGTGTCCGGGACCCTTCCGGTAACAGCAATACCTCGCCCTTTGGCCAAGCGCCGAACAGCCGCGGCCGGGCGGCGCCCGCAGATGGTCAAATGTACCTCGGGGATTTGCGCCCGGACGATCGGCAGGACTTCATTACAGAACCAGACGACGGCATCGATGTTCGGAAAATAATTCATCACCCCGGTGAAAACCATCGAGGCGGGTCGTTTCGGATGGCCTGCGGAACGGAAATATTCGAGATCCACCCCGTTGCCGACAAGACTGACCGGCACCCCGGGAAGCAACCGCTCGAAATCGCGCTGCTCGACTCCAGTGCAGACCAGCGCGTGGGAAAAAGTCCGCGCGATATGCCGCTCGTAGGCAAAGAACCGCCGCTGCTCGATCGCGTAGATCCACCGCAAGGGTATCCGCGACCGCTCCGCGTACTGTCCCCATCTCGACGAGTCGAGCTCGGCGAATTGCATGATCCGCGGCACCTGGGGGAAATGCTCGGCATATTGCGCGACGTTGCAGCTGTAGACCATGATCAGGTCGGGCTGCAACTTGGCGAATTTTCCCCGGATCGCGGCGTGCAGTTTCATCTCGTTGAAGGCGGCCACCGAGAGCGGTTCTCCGGTGAAGAGCGCCTTTAGCGCCCGCGACTTGCTCTTCCACCCGATTACCGGGACCGCGGTAACGCTCTGCGGATAATCGCGCAGACCGGAAAGGTTATCGAGATCGCGGCGGCCGTCGCCGAGGCAAAAGACGTGCACTTCGTGCTGTGTCGACAGATGGCGGATCTCATTGAAGGTGGTGATCTTGTCCCCCCGGTCCGGCGGGAACGGGACCCGCTGGCACACAAAGAAAATCCGCATTTACCAACTCCACGGGTCGACACTTCGGGCGGGCCAACGGCTCAGACACGTTACCATGGCAAGCGTCGGCGAGCCGTCAAGCTCGTTCGTTTGTCGGCCATCTCGGCCGGTGCTGCTTTGCCCCGGTCGGGCTTGACGGGGCGCCGCCGGAGCGGGTAGAAAACGCCCGCGCGGCTTACTAACGAGCCGCGTTAGTCGTTCCTGGGAAGCGTTGATCGAGGTGCGCCATGGCGCGAAGGTGCGCGGTCACCGGCAAGGGCGTTCAGGTCGGGCACAATGTCAGCCATTCCAACGTCAAGACGAAGCGGCGCTATCTGCCCAATCTGCAACAGACGTCGGTCCTCTCGGACGTGCTCGGCGCGATCAGGCTGCGGGTGACAGCTGCGGCGATCCGCACGATCGAGCACAAGGGCGGCATCGACGCCTTTTTGCGCGACACGCCGGACCGCAAGTTGTCGCCCGAGATCCGCCGTTTGAAGCGTCGGGTCGCGGACGCAGCCGCGCGCAAGAGCGGCTAGCGTTCGACCGGTCGCGGTCCGTCTCCCGGCGTCGGCAACGGGATCGGGCTCGACTATTACTGAGACCGCTGATCGGTCACTCTTTGGTGATCGTCCCTTGCCGAGCGATGCCCGCGGCTGGAAATTGCCTCCGTCCGCCACCAGGGCGGGAGTAGAGGGAGGAGGCTATGGACGCCATCGACACGGAATCTCAGACATTGCTGCCGCGCTCGCAATGGAGCCGCCGCGGGTTTGTCATGACCTCGCTCGCGACCGGATTCGCACTTTCGGTCCACCCGGTCTCGGCGGAGGCGATCCACACCGACGCGTCCGGGCTCGACGCGGGCGAGGTCAAGGTCCCGGTCAAGGACGGCACGATCCCGGCCTATCGCGCGATGCCGGACAAGGGCGGGCCGTTTCCGACCGTCCTCGTCGTGCAAGAGGTCTTCGGCGTGCACGAGCACATCAAGGATCTCTGCCGGCGA
>DATEQL010000836.1:0-4462 GCA_035272665.1 Allostellaceae bacterium | reverse complement strand
CCGGCGCTGTTCGACCGCTTGGCGGAGGTGGCCGCGGCTCGACTGGACCTCGCCGGAGGTTAGTGAAACGCCTTTCTCAGCCTCGCGCCCCTTGAATGGCGCGCCAGATGCGCTCGGGGGTGGCCGGCATCTCGATTTGGCGGATGCCGAGCGGGGCGAGCGCATCGACCAGCGCGTTAGAGACCGCCGGCAGCGCCCCGACATTGCCGGCTTCGCCCGCACCCTTGACGCCGAGCGGGTTGGTCTTGGTCGGCACCGGGTGGTCTTCACAGTCGATCGCCGACAGGGTGTCGGCGCGCGGCATCGCATAGTCCATGAACGACCCGGTCAGCAGCTGCCCCGAGGCCGGGTCGAAGCGGATGTCCTCCATCAGCACCTGACCCACGCCTTGCGCGATGCCGCCGCAGATCTGGCCTTCGAGCAGCAGCGGGTTCATTACCGTGCCGACATCGTCGACGACGCTGTAGCGCAGGATCTCGACGGTGCCGGTCTCCTCGTCGATCTCCAGCTCGCAGACATGGCAGCCGTTCGGGAAGTTCTGCTCCTTGCAGGCGAAGGTGGCGCCGGCGATCAGGCCGAGGTCCATTCCCTCGGGCAGGTTCTGCGGGTTGAGCGACTCCTTGGCGATCTCGCCGACCGTCAGGGTGCGGTTGGAGCGCGGGGCCGAGAACAGCCCGTCCTCGAAACGGATCTCGTCCATATCGGCGCCGAGGACGCGGCCGGCGATCGCCTTCGCCTTGGTGATGATCTTTTCGGTGGCGAGATGCACCGCCGAGCCGCCGAGTGCGGCCGAACGCGAACCACCGGTGCCTTCGCCAATCGCCACCTTTTCGGTGTCGCCCTGCACGTAATGCACCTGATCGGGATGGATGCCGAGCCGATCGCACAGGAGCTGCTTGTAGACGGTCTCGTGGCCCTGGCCCTGGGTGATCGAGCCTGACACCAGGGTTACCGTGCCGGTGCGGTCGAAGCGGATCTCGGCCGCCTCGAAGCCGCCCGCCGCGGCGCGCTCGATCGTGTTGGCGAGGCCGAGGCCGCGCAATTTGCCATGCCGCGCCGACGCGGCGCGACGGCTCTCGAAGCCGGCGGCATCAGCGAGATCGAGCGCCATGTCGAGGCACTTTTCGAACTCGCCGCAATCGTAAGTGAAGGTTAGGCCCGATTTGAACGGCATCGCCTCGGGCGGGATCGTGTTGCGCCGGCGCAATTCAATGGGGTCGATGCCGAGCTCGGCGGCGGCCTCGTCGACCATCCGCTCGATGACATAACCCGCCTCGGGCCGCCCGTTGCCGCGATAGGCCCGCATCGGGTTGGTATGGGTGTAGACGGCAGTCACGTCGGCATGCACCGCCGGGGTGCGGTAGACCCCGGCCAGGGTCCCGAGATTGGCGACGAAGGCATTGGAGCCCGCCTGCGGGTAGGCGCCGACGGCGGCAATCGTCTTGACCCGGAGGCCGAGAAAATGGCCCTCGCGGTCGAGTGCCAGCTCGGCCTCGGTGACGTTGTCGCGCGCCTGGGCGTCGCCGAGAAAAGCCTCCGAGCGGGTGCTCGTCCACTTGACCGGCCGGCCGACGAGCTTCGAGGCGAGCAGCACCAGCGCCACCTCGTTATAGATCGCCGACTTCATGCCGAAGCTGCCGCCGATGTCGCCGGCGACGACGCGCACCCGGCTCTCCGGCACCCGCAGGATCTGCGAGAGCTCGGCGCGATAGCCGTGGATGCGCTGCAGGGTCGTGTAGATCGTGTAACGATGCTCGGCGGCGTTGTAGTCGCCGATCGCGCCGCGCGGCTCCATCGTGGCGGCGGTCACCCGGTTGATGACGAATTTGCGCTTGACGATTTGCGCCGCACCGGCAAAGGCGGCGTCGGTCGCTGCCTTGTCGCCTTCGAGATAGACGAAGGAGACATTGTCGGGAGCCTCGTCCCACACCGGTGGCATGCCCGGCTTCGCCGCATCCTCTGTCGAGACCACCGCGGGCAGCGGCTCGTACTCGACCTCGATCAACTCCGCCGCGTCCGCCGCCTGATGGTGGGTCTCGGCGACGACAAAGGCGACGTAGTCGCCGACCCAGCGCACACGATCCTTGACCAGTGCGGGGAAGCGCGGCCGATAGGCGGGGGAGCCGTCGCGCCGCCTGTTCCCCGCGGCCGAGGGCAGGTCGCGCCACCCCGAGGCCTCCCAGTCGGCGCCGGTCAGCACGGCGAGCACGCCGGGTGCGGCCTTGGCGGCCGTCGCAGCGATCGAGCGGATCCGCGCATGCGCATGCGGCGAGCGCAGGACGTGGCCAAAGGCCATCCGGGGCAGCACCATATCGTCGACGTAGCGGCCGCCGCCGCGCAACAGCCGCGGATCCTCGAACCGCGATACCGGCTGACCGAGCGCGAATTCACCCATTCACACCTCCGGATCGAATAACGACACCCTCGCCGTGGGACGATAAGCGGGGCCGCATGGACAACCTAATACCAGATCTCTCTGATGGGAGCTCATGCTGGGTCATTGCGAGCGAAGCGAAGCAATCTCGATAGGCAGAAAGGGACTCGGATCGGGATTGCTCCGTCGCGGAGCCTGTCCTCGGGCGGCGCATGGCGCCGACCGGGGGGCTCAAGCTGCCCGCCGGCGAAGGCGAACGAGGCCGGGACAGGGTGTGCAGCGCGCAATCCGCGCGATCAAAGCCCGGCGCCGCCGGAGCGGCGCAGGCGGTGCTACGAAGATGCGCAGGTGGGATCGGGCGATGGCTGACCTCCATCGCATTTCCGCTGCCATCAGGGGAAAAAACGCGTTTCAGCCCCCGAAAAGCCCGCTCTTAGCGTTGGAAAGCTTTTGTAAATCAATGGCTTGAATATGATTTGGCCGAACCGTCCGACAGCGGAATTCCAGGCGGTTTTCGCGCGCCAAAACGGGGGTCGGCGCGGAATTGGCAGCGGAATTCGGCATATGGCTTCTGACTTGTATATTTGGCATGTAAACCCATATGGTAATTGCTATTATCGTACATACGCGCCATATAGGCGCAGCATCCGACGGACACTCTCGGGCGCGTCCTCATTTGGGCGATGGCGCGGCCCGGAAGGGGGAAATCACCGGATCGATCTGGAGCCGCTTCCCCTTTGCGAGAGGCGCGCCGCGGCCTGACCGCGGGCTTGGATCCGGGGCGAGAGGTCCGTAATCTGTTAAACCCGAAAACGTCAGCAAGGGAGGCGAATATGCCGGCCTATTTCGTCGTCGAACTCGAGGTCACCAACCCCACCGGGATGGAGCCCTATCGGGCGGCGGTCCCCGCCACGCTCGCGCAATATGGCGGCCGGTACCTGACCCGGGGCGGTGCCACCCAACTGATCGAAGGCGGACCGGAGCCAAAACGGGTCGTCATCCTCGAATTTGCCGACGCCGCGGCGGTGAAGCGCTGGTACGATTCGCCAGAATACCAGAAAATACTGCCGATCCGGCTCGCCACCTCGACCGGCCGCGCCTTCATCGTCGAAGGCGTGAGCTAGCCAGGCGCATCTGCCAGGGCGTGCCGCCTTGGATCCTCATCGGTCATTTCAATGCCAAGGGCCGTGCCTTCAGCCAGAGAAATAAGGGAATTCGGGTCCAGCGTTGCATGCGATTCGACCCTTCGCCGGTTTGGGGAACGGGTTCGCGGAGGGAGGTGATTGCGAGCCCCGCGTCCTCCAACGCCGTCGCGTAGGCTTCCAGTGGCCTCGACCACCCGGCGAAGCGCATTTTTAGGCCATCGCGTTCTTCCGTGGCCTCAAAGGGCTTGCAGCCAAAGTAACCGTCTTGGATGACAAAGGGGGAGGTAGCCTCTGTCGTGGCGAAATGCCCGCGATCGGAAAACGGATGCACGATCGAGATAACCAGCACTCCTGCGGGTCGCAAGACGCGCCTGATTTCTTTCAGGGTTGCCGGAACATCATCGACATCCATCAGCACGTTGTAGGCCATGACGAGATCGAAGCGCGCGTCTGCGAACGGCAGATTCGTCCCCGACGCGATGGCGTAGGCGTCAGCCGACCGTGCCTCCTTGGCCGCGCTCACCAATTCCCGGACAGGGTCTGACGCCGTGACCCTGTAGCCGCCGGCCTTCAGCTCGCGCGAGACGCGACCCTCCCCACACCCGACATCGAGCGCTTCGCCTTCGCCGCGACCAACGAAAGCAATCAAGGATTCTCGATAAGCCCAGAACGCGTCGTGATTTGGCGCGCGCGCCCATTCAATCCACTCGCTGGCAACCCGGGACCAATGCTCGCAGTCGGCATTTCTTGTCATCAGCGCCCCTGTGGCTTGAAACGGAAAAGTGGTGTGAACCCACCGGTCGGCAATACCGTCAACCGTTTCCGTCCGGCGGGCGCTCTCGAGCGCGTCCTCACTCGGGCGATGTCAGGCCTGGAAGGGCGAAAGTCAGGTCGGCGAGGCTTCGTCTCTGCTCACCATAATTGTTATCATTTCGTGCTCCCT
>DATEQL010000835.1:0-2170 GCA_035272665.1 Allostellaceae bacterium | reverse complement strand
TTCGCGGCTCGGCGAGAAACCAATCCGGCAGATCGAGGATTTCCACGAAATTGCGGTTCCACGCGGTCAGCCGCATCTCCTCGTCGAACCTGACGACACCGTCGCCCATGTTGTCGAAAGTGACCCGCAGCACCGCCTGCTGCTGGCCGAGCTCGGCAGTGCGCTCCTCGACCTGGTGTTCCAGACGTTCGGCCGCCTCGGCGCGCTCGGCCAGCAGCGCATCGCGTTCAACGGCGTTCTGGCGGAATACCTCGACCGCCCGCCCCATCGCTGCGATCTCGTCGCCGCCCGTCAGCGGAACCGCCGTGTCTCGGCCGCCGCCGGCGATCGCGAACATGGCCCCGCTCAAGCGGTTCAGCCGCCGCACGATGTTGCGGCCGACATAGAGCCAGACGATCAGAACCGAACCGACAAAGCCGAGCGCGAGCAACACGCTGATCGCCTCGGTGCTCAGTCGCTGAACGCGCAACGCTGAAGCGGTCGACCCCCGAACCTCTCGCTTGGTCGCCTCGACCAGCTGTTCGGCGGCATCGATGAGCTGTGTCGATAGGGTATCGTTCTCGGCCAGCAACCGGTTCGCGTCGGCGATCAGTTCCAGCTCACGCTGGCGCAATTGAGGAATCGAGCTCGGCCCGTCGACCAGGGTTTTGAGTTTGTCGACCTGGGCCAGAAACAGCGGCTGGAGCTTTGGATCGAGCGCCTGCGAGCCTTTCTCGAGCTCGGCGATCATGCGGCGCAGCTGGAAGGCGAGGATTAAGAGGCGCTGCTTCTGCTCGCTGACCGAAGCCTGCGCCAGGGTGTCGGCAGCGTCCGAGGCCTGTTGCTGCACCTTTTGCACCGGCCGGGCAGCCAACAGGCCGGCGATCAGCGGACGCACGTCTTCCGCGCGCGGGTCGGGCATTTGTCCGACGCCGATCAGTAGCTTGGCGAGGTGGTCGAGCTGGCTGTCGTAGACGAGCAGTGTGGGCCCGAGCAGCCGCTGGGTTTCTTGATTGGTATCGAAAACCCCTTGCAGCAAGTCCTTGATCCGGCCGATCAGCTGCAGCCGCAATCGAACGTCCGCGTCAAGCGCCGTCAGATTGGCGTCCAATTGCTCGGCGTTGCCCTCGATCGGCGCCAGTTGGTCCTGGCTGATCCCGCCGTCGCGCAATTCGGTCAGAAACGAGCGCAGCCTGGCCGACTGGCGGGAAAGCTTGGCAAAGAGGTGGTCGCGTCTTTGCTCGGTGGTGGCGGCTGACAACGCCGATGCGGCGGTCACGATACGCTCGACCGAGCGCGACACTTCGAGCGAGGCTAGGATCGGGTCGATGCGGCGATCGATCAGCGTGAGCGAATGCCCGACCTCGACAAACGCGTAAATTGCCGCACCGGCGACTAGCGCCGAAACCGCGCCGATGCCGAAAATGACGATCAGCAGCCGCGTCCCGACGCCGCTCGCTCTTGTCCGAATGTTCGACAACCTGTAGGGTCCCTTGGGGTGGAGCCGACTCGCCTGTCGATAGTGTCGGAAAATCGAGCGGTGGACAACCTGCCGCACATTCCTTCCGGGGAGGCTGCGATGAGGACGCGACGCCGTGACGTGCTGCGAGCGACGGCGGCAACTGCCGCGCTGGGCAGCTTGCCGGTGCCGGCGATCGCGCAGGGCGTCAAAGAACTCAAGATGGTGACGGATTGGACCGAAAATATGCCGGGACTGCGGGCTGGCGCCGAGCGATTGGCGCGGACGATTACCGCATTGTCGGACGGCCGGCTCAATGTGGCCGTGTATTCGGCTAATACCCTCGTCCACGAATTCGAGACGTTCGATGCCGTCTCTGCCGGCGTCGCCGACATGTATCATACAGACGAAGTCTATTTTCAGAGCAAGTCGCCGGCGCTCAACTTCTTCGCTGCGGTCCCCTATGGTCTGACTGCCGACGAGCTGTCCTCGTGGGTCCTCTTCGGCGGCGGGCAAGCGTTGTGGGACGAGGTCGACGCGCAGTTCAACATCAAACCGCTGATGGCGACCAACAGCGGCACTCAGATGGGTGGATGGTTCACCAGGGAAGTCAACAGCCCGGAAGACTATAAAGGTTTGCGCTACCGGATGCCGGAGCTCGGCGCCGAGGTCTTGCGCCGCATGGGCGCGACCGTGGTCACGACACCCGGCGGCGAGATCATGGGCGCGCTC
>DATEQL010000834.1:0-5495 GCA_035272665.1 Allostellaceae bacterium | reverse complement strand
TATGCGGCGTCATGCCGTGATGGGGCATCGTGCGCACCAGGGGTGATCCTTCGGTGCCGGCTGGGGATACCAGACGTCGCCGGCGTAACCGGCAAGCTGTCCACTTTGCAGCGCGCGGACGACGGCATCTCGGTCGCAGATCCTGCCGCGCGCCGTATTCACCAGGTAGGCACCCCGCTTCATCTTGCTGATGAGCGCGTCGTTAAAGAGGTGCTCGGTCTCCGGATGCAGCGGCGCGTTGATCGTGATCACGTCACAAACACGCACCATAGACTCGAGGTCCGGGTGGTAGGTCACGCCGAGCTCCGTTTCGACATTTTGCGGGAGCCGATGCCGATCGGTGTAGTGCAATTTGACATCGAACGGTTTCAACCGCCGCAGAACAGCCAAGCCGATGCGCCCAGCGGCAACGGTGCCGACCTCCATGGCTTCGAGATCGTAGGAGCGGGACACGCAGTCGGCGATGTTCCAGCCGCCATCGATCACCCACCTGTAAGAGGGTATGTAGTTGCGAACGAGCGACAGGATCATCATTACCACGTGCTCGGACACGCTGATGCTGTTGCTGTAGGTGACCTCGGCGACCGTGACGCCCTTCCGGATCGCGGCTTGAAGATCAACGTGATCCGAGCCGATGCCTGCGGTAATCGCCAGCTTGAGCTGTTGCGCCTTCGCGATCCGTTCCGCCGTCAGGTAAGCCGGCCAGAATGGTTGCGAGATGACGACTTCGGCATCAGGCAGCTCGCGCTCAAAGACCGAGCTCTCTCCCTCTTTGTCAGAGGTGACGATAAAAGCATGACCGAGACCTTCGAGGAATTTACGTAATCCAAGTTCACCCGATACACAGCCGAGGAGCTCGCCTGGTATAAAATCGATCCCCTTTGGTGTCGGCGTCGTCTGACCACCGGGGTAACGCTCTATTTTGGGAATGGCGTCACGGGCGTATGAATTCGGATATCCGCTCACGGGATCGTCGTAGAGCACGCACAAAACTTTGGCCATTTTTTCCTCCCGAGACCGCTCTGACGCAAGTTTTGGGGAGGGTCCGGCCGGCGATCAAATCAAAGTTATGGATCGGGCGATCGATGATTTCGATCAGGAGGCGTCGGCGCCTACAGGCGAGTGGCAGGAAACGGTTGGCCAACCTGGCGATCGATCGTGCTTGCGACGTCGAGTCGTGCGGCGACATTCAGCAGTGCATGCGCCACGGGCGGCAGAGGATCTCGATCCGACCCAACTAGGCCAATCAGGTGCGACGCATTGGGTTCGGTCAGCGGAATCCCGACCAGTTCGTCGTTTTCTCTCGGGAGCAACAAAAAACTGTGCGGCACGACGCTCGACCAGTGACCGAGCCGAAGATGGGACCAGAGGGTCAGGAGCGAGTTTGTCTCGACAGCGGCGCGAATTTCGGCGCCGCCTTCGCGAAAGTGCATGTCGAGAATGCGGCGGTTTTGCATGTCGGGTGTCAAAAGGCACAACGGCAACGTTGCCGCCTCCGACCAGGTGACGACGCTGCGCCCGCGAAACACGCCGCCGCGCTGGGTCAGCAATACATAGCGCTCCTGATAGAGCGGCAGGCATCGGACGCGAGCGAGCGGTTCGTTGTCGAGATAGGTCACGCCGACATCCAGGTTGAACTCGTCGAGACCGCGCTGGATCGAGATGGAGTTCAGCGAGATGACCTGAATGTCCGTGCGTTCATGGCGCTTGGCGAACGGCACAGTGAGCAGGGGGACAATAGGCAAGGTCACCGGGATTGCACCGATCCGCAGCTGGCCAACCAGCCCTTCGCGCATCTCGCTCAGCTCTTGTTGAAGGCTGCCGTAGTCGACAAGAACGCGCTGCGCCCAAGCGAGGACGCGCTCGCCCTCCGCTGTGAGGCCCAGAAACCGCTGACCGCGCTCGACGATCAGGACGCCGAGGCTCTCCTCGAGTTGTTTGATGCCGGCAGAGAGTGTCGGCTGTGTCACGTTGCAGACTGCGGCCGCTCGGGCGAAATGCCGTTCCCGCGCCAGCGAGGTCAAATATTGCAGATGCCGTATGACCATCATAATCGATTCCAGCTAGTGGTGCGAACCTGACACTTGATACCGGGCCTGAACCACCGAGATTGCTTGTGCGCCAGGAGAAGCTGGCGCGATCCAGCCGGTGGAAGACCGGCACGGGTAAGCCGTAGCGGGCGCCCGATAGCAAGTGTTGCGTGTTCGTCGGCGACGGCGGGCACGAAGCGTACACAGCGATCCTGCGGGGTGTGCTATTGAGCCGCGAAAGCTCGAAAGTCGCAGAGGCCGAGGCGGTAAGCAACGTCGAAGGCAACATGTGCGGCACCGGTATGCGAGGGGCCGTCGCTCTGCCGTGGTCGAAGACCACATCACGCAGGAAAGGATGGCGTCGGAACCTGGGAGATCTCCGGTCCGGCCGGGCGGCCTGCCGCCGCACCGGTCCGCGTCGGGAAGGCCGAAGAGGCTGTCGCCGACGATGAACGGACAGGAGAGGTCGGACAGGTGCATAGTACCGAGGAAGTCCTCGAACAACGCCGAGCGATCGGCTGCGGAGGGGATGGAGGGAAGGCGCCTGGTCAAGGGGAGACCGGTCGGCAACGCACGCTCCGGGCACAGAACCGGACCGGCGTGTCACCTGCGCCGGCACGGTCCTGTTGCGCCACTGCATGGGTCGCCCAAACCCCGATCGGCGCAATGGTATCACCCGAGACAGGAGCCCGGTGCGGGAAAGCCGCACGCCGGGATCTGCGCGGGGGGCTGGTCGCAAGGCCAGTCCCTACCGCGACCGCTTCGCTCGCAATCGCTGTCATTGCGAGGAGCGGAGCGACGAAGCAATCTCGACGTGAGGCTCGATGACAGGGGCCATCTGTTTGGTTCCGACTACTAGAAGCTACTGCTCACGGGCGGCCAGCGTGCGGAACGGGAAGCCCTTGAGGGCGTGCGCCCGCTGCCTGTGGGGGTTGCGCATGTTGGCGGTGAAGAATTCGACATATCGCCAGCTGGCCTCCTCGCCGAGGCCGGCGATCAATGCCAGGACGAGATTGGGCGGGCGGAGGTCGGCGGCGATCTCGGTCTGGGTGACGGTCCCCGGGGTTGAATCTTGGGCTCGTCCAAGATGGTCCCCGGCCCTGGCTGCGGTCCACATCCGCTAGTTGGGGAGCCCGGCGCTCTCGGTCGGCAGATCGGACGTCAATCGATCGGGGTTTTGATGCCTGTTGCGCGTTGGTGCATATCCATCCACCGGCCCTCGATGTCACGACTCATCATGTAGATTTTGCGGTTGGTTGGATCGCCATATCGCGCGCACAGATCGTCGAGTGCGGGAATTCCCCGGTAACTGTCCTGATATTCGCGCTGTCGCGTGGTGAAAATCTCTTCGCAGGATCTATTCTCGAGGTAATCGATGTTCGTCTCATCGACATCGAGCTTCAGAAGCAACTTGCGGGGCTGCGCAGCTGTTTCCATCATCACCGGAATCCACTCCCGCTCCGACCGCCAATTATCGAACCTCGCCGGTCGCAGCTCGTTGATCCGTTCCGGCAAATTGTCTCGGTCGTCTTCGGTCAGGCGCTCGCTTTCGTATCTTGTCGCCAGGCCGGCATAAAAGAACGGACTGGTGACACGGCTGCGTACTTCTCCCGGAATGCCGTCGAGGATATCGAGCAGCCCCGCGCCGCGCGTGCAGTCGCGCAACGCCCTTCAGAGTCTGCAAATCGTAGTCAAAGGAAGGACCGACAAATATCGCGATCTCGAGTTCATCGCGGCCGTTCGATCGCTTCCAATCGTGAAATCGATGGACGAGCTGCTCGAACCGGGAAAACGGTAGCGCGCTGCGCTTGCGCGATTCCGAGATCAGGCAATACCGGCATATATGGGCGCATGGCGCGTGGCGCAGCGAAAACCTCAGGCCTTTACCCACGATCTCTCTCGGCATTCTCAGCCTCCAGGGAGCCGTAAAGCGCTGGATCGGAGGTCAGTTCTTTGCGCCAATTCGCTCGCCGGACACTATCGGTGCGACGTCCTGCATGAAGCACTCCATCGATTGGAGCAGCTGGCCCGGGTTACGGTTGCCGTGGAAGTTGATCTGAAAGGCATCGAGGCCCGCTTTTTCGCGGTAGCTTAACAGGTCGCTAGCGACTTCGGCTGGCGTGCCGTGCCCAACCGGCCGCTTGCCGACCGATGGTGGCGCGTTGCCGGTGATCGTGCTGAACTCGACGCGGAAGCTCATGCGCGTCGGGATCGGCTCGCGCCCGATTTGGTCGCACGCTTGGTGCAACGCGGTCTGACGCTCGACCAACTCGGCGAGGGGCAGCGGGGTCGGCTGCCATAGCGCGGCGAACCGCGCAGCTCGGCGCAGCGCCGCATTGCTGGCGCCGCCGATCCAGATCGGCGGATGCGGCTCCTGCACCGGCTTCGGGTTGACATGCATGTCCGAGAACGAAAAGAATCTCCCGGCGAACGAGACCTTGCCCGGCGCCCAGCAAGCTTGCCAGAGGCGCAGATATTCGTTGGTGCGCGCGCCCCTCTCGTGGAACGGCACCCCGAGCGCGGCAAAACGCGCCGCCCGGCGCAGCGCCGCGTCGCTGGCGCCGCCAATCCAAATCGGGGGATATGGCTGCTGCACTGGCTTCGGGCTGACATGCATATCGGAGAACGAAAAGAATCTTCCGGCGAACGAGACCTTGCCCGGCGACCAACAGGCTTGCCAGAGGCGCAGATATTCGTTGGTGCGCGGCCCCCGCTCGTGGAACGGCACGCCTAGCGCCGCAAATTCAGGTTCGTTCCAGCCGACGCCAATGCCGGCAATCAGCCGCCCACCCGACATCCGGTCGATCGTCGCCAAGCTCTTGGCGGTCGCAATTGGGTTGCGGTATGGCATGATCAGCACCGAAACGCCGACACCAATGCGGGTGGTGTGCGCCGCGATAAACGACATCGCCACGAACGGATCATACACGTTGGTCCATGGCGCCGCGCGGGGAGAGCCGTCAACGATGATGTGATCGTTGACGAAGATCGCGTCGAACCCGACCTCCTCCGCTTTTTTCGCGGCTGCGACAATCGCCTTAGGTGACGTCTCGAACCCAAGGTAATCCGAATTGGGGCAGCGGGTCGAAAATCGAACGGGCATGGTTCCCTCGCGGGGCTTTCGGTCCTGCGAAACGCTATCAGACGAAACCGACCACCGCGTGCGGAACATAAGGTTCCTCGAGGGCGGCGATCTCCTGGGCTGTCAACTTTACGGCAACCGATCCGATCGCGTCATCGAGATGGTGGAGTTTGGTGGCGCCGACGATCGGTGCGGTGATGACCGGCTTTGCCAGGAGCCAAACAAGCGCCACCTGGGCGCGCGGGATGCCGCGTGCACTGGCGACTTCGGCCACGCGGTCGACGACCTTCTTGTCGGCCTCCTGCGTGTTGGCGAACAACCGAGTGATCGCCTCGTCGGTCTCGGTGCGCATGCTGGTGTAGCCCCAGTCGCGGCTCAATTTG
>DATEQL010000833.1:0-10891 GCA_035272665.1 Allostellaceae bacterium | reverse complement strand
CCGCGAAGATCAGCGCGAGCGCGGTCAGCGCCTGCTCGCCGCCCGACAGGAGCGAGAGGGCCTGCAGCCGTTTGCCGGGCGGGCTCGCCATGATCTCGAGCCCCGCGACGAGCGGGTCGGCATCGTCGACCAGCGCCAGATGCGCCCTGCCGCCGGCGAAGAGCCGTGCGAACAATGTGGAGAAATGCCCGTTGACGCGCTCGAACGCCGCCGTCAGACGTTGCCGGCCTTCTTGGTCGAGTGTGGCCATGCCGCGGCGCAGCCGCGCGATCGCCTCGGTCAGCTCGGCGCGCTCGCGCTGCAAACCGGCGACGCGGGTTTCGGTTTCGGCCGCTTCGCTCTCGGCCACCAGATTGACCGGGCCGATCGCGTCGCGCTCGCGGATCAGCCGATCGAGCCGGGCTGCCGTCTCGGCGATATCCGCGGGCGATTCGTTTGCGGCAACGCCCGCGAGCTCCGCGAGCGCCTCGGGGGTCGTATCGGCCCGCTCGCGGATCTCGCGCGCCAGCCGCAGCAAGGCCTCGTTCGCGCCGTCGCGCAGCGCTTCGAGCCGGGCGCGCTGCTCCCGCGCCCCGGCCAGCGCCTGATCGGCGAGGCGAGAATTCTCCACCGCTTCGCGGAGCCGGGTCTCGCCTGACGCCAGCGCATCGCCCGTGTGACGGCAGCGCGCTGCAGCAGCGGCGATCTCGCCCCCGAGCGCCTCGCTCTCTGCGGCAATCGCCGCCGGGCGCGCGGCAAGGCCGGCGACCTCCTGTTCGAGCGCGTCGCGCCGTTCGAGGAGTGCCGCGCGCTGCCCGGCCGCATCCTCGCCGCGCTTGCGCCAGGAATGCTCCTCGATCTCGATTGCCGACAGCCGCGCGCGGCAGGAAGCGGCCTCGTGCGTCAGCCGCTCGAGCGCCGCTCTTGCGTCGCTCTCCTGGCGGCGCGCCTCGACCGCTGCGGCGCGCGCTGTATCGAGCTCGGCGCGCGCCAGCGTCGGTTCGGGGAGTGCAGCCAGATCGCGTTCGGTTTCTTGCCCCTGTGCTCGCGCCTCCGCGAGATCGGCGGCCAATCCCTCGATCGCGGTGATCGTGGCGGCGAGACGGGTCTCGGTGGTCAGCGCCCGGCGCGCGATCTCGGCCTCTGCCGCGCGGGAAGCGGCCGCGGCCGCTTCCGCTGAGCGCAGCTGCGACCGCGCCAGCCGGTCGGCCTCGGCCGCTTGCTGGCGACCGGCACGCGCTGCAGCGGCGTTCTGCTCTGCCGCCCCCGCCTCGGCCTCGACCCTGGTAATCTGATCGGCGAGCACGACGAGGCGGTTCTTGTGCCGCAAATGCTCGGCGGCCGAAGAGGGGCCGGATGCCAGGCGGGTGAACCCGTCCCAGCGCCACATCCGACCCTGACGGTCAACGAGGCGCTGCCCGGGCGCCAAACCCGGCTGCAAGCGGTGGCCGGCCTCTTCGCTCTCGACCCAGCCCGCCTGCGCGATACTGCGAGCGAGTGCCGGCGGGGCGATCACCGCTTCCGCCAGCGGGCGCGCCCCGTCCGGCAAAGCTGGCGCACTCTCGATCGGCGGGAGGTTCACCCAAAATCTGGCTGTCGTCGAGGCCCCGCCATCGGCCACGGGGGCTGTGAGCTCGTCCTCGAACGCGGCACCGATCGCCGCCTCGAAGCCCGCACGGACCTCCATCGCCGAGACGACTGGCGAAGCTTCGCCGGCCCCCGGCGCCGGAGCCACCAGCGCAACGAGCGCCTCGGTTTCCGCTTTGAGCCGGATCAGCTGGGCCTCGATCTGGCGCACGGCTTCGAGTGTGGTCTGCTCCTCGGCAAGGCGGCGCGTCATCTCGTGCTCGCCGGACTCGACCGCGGCGCGGCAGTCCTCGACCCGCTGTTCCGCCTCGGCGAGGGCGGTCGCCGCGGCCGTGATCGCCTCGGCGGGAACCGCTGCCGCGGCCGAGGCTTCGCGGTCGCGCTCGGCGATTACGCGGCGTGCCTCCAAGCGAGAGCAGCGGTCGGCGAGTTCGTGCTGGCGCCGGCCGAACGAAGCGCGACGCGCCTCGGCGGCGGCGGAGGTCGCGGTCGCGCGCAACAGCGTCTCCTCGGCGCCGGCGAGGTGGACCGTCGCTTCGCGCAATCGCTCGGCAGCCATCTCCCGCGCCGGACCGTCCTCCGCGTCGGCATGTGCGATAACCAGGCGCTCCGCCGCCAGCCGAGCGAGCGCTCCCTGCGCCTCGGCGAGATGTTCGTCTTCACGTTGCAGGTCGCCCGCAAGCTGGGCGCGCCGCCGCTCTGCTTCGCCGCGCTCGGCAAGCACTCGCTGCAACTCCTGCTCGAGCTCGCTGCGGGCGTGGGTTAGCGGTTGCAGCTCGGCTGCGGCTGCCGCCTCGGCGACCCGTAGCGGCGGCAGCGCCGTTTCAGCCGCCTCGCGGGCGCGCTGCAGGGCCAACGCGCCTTCAGTACTTTCGGCGACGGCACGCTCCGTTGCGCGAAGCTCGGTGGCAGTGCCCTCGGCCTCGGCCTCGGCCGTGCGCCAACGGGCGAGGAACAGCAGCGCCTCGGTGCGCCGGATGTGCTCGCCGAGCCGCCGATAGCGCTGCGCCTGACGCGCCTGTTTCTTCAGAGTTTGGAGCTGTACCTCGATTGTCACGACGACGTCATCGAGCCGCAGCAGATTGTCGTCGGCGGCCTTGAGTCTGAGTTCGGTCTCGTGACGGCGGGCGTGAAGCCCGGTGGTGCCGGCAGCCTCTTCGAGAAGCAGCCGGCGCTCGGCCGGCTTGGCTTCGATCAACGCACCCACCCGGCCCTGACTGACCAGCGCTCCGGAATGCGCACCGGAGGCGGCATCGGCGAACAGCAGCTGCACGTCGCGCGCCCTCACCTCGCGCCCGTTGAGCCGGTAGGTCGAACCACCGCCCCGCTCGATGCGGCGGACGACCTCGATCTCCTCGCGGTCGTTGAAGGCGAAGGGTGCATCGCGCGCGCTGTTGTCGATCGCCAGGACGACCTCGGCGATGTTGCGCGCCGGTCGCCCGGCGCTGCCGGCGAAGATCACATCGTCCATCTCGCCGCCACGCAGCCGCTTGGCGGAGGTCTCGCCCATCACCCAGCGCAGCGCCTCGACCAGGTTCGACTTGCCGCAGCCATTCGGTCCGACGATGCCGGTGAGGCCGGGCTCGATCGCCAGTTCCGTCACATCGACGAAAGACTTGAAACCGACGAGACGTAGCCGGTCGACCTGCATCAGTGTTCCCGATGATGATCAGGATTTTGGTGAAAGGCTCGACAACTGCTTGTTGAACTCTTCCGCTGTCGGCGCCCCGGTGAGCTTAGTGCCATTGATAAAAAATGTCGGGGTCGAATTAACCTCCAGATCCTTCGACGCGGTCAGACGTCCTTCGACGATCTTGTTCTCGAGCTCGGTGTTTTTGAGGCAGGCGTCGAACTCGTCCTTGCTCATGCCGCCGAGCTTGGCGAGCCGGGCCAACGCATCGTGATAATCGGCGGTCCGCACCCATTTTTCCTGAGTCGCGAAGAAGGTATCGGCAAAGGCGTAGTAGCGATCCGGCGGCGCGCAGCGCGCGATCATCGCGGCACGCAGTGCCGGTTCGTCGAGCGGAAAATCGCGCAGCACCAATTTGGCCTTCCCGGTATCGATCCACTCCTTCTTGATCTCGGGAAGGACATCGTTCGTGAAATGAGCGCAGTGCGGACAGGTCAGCGACGCATATTCGATGATTGTGATCGGGGCGTCGGGATTGCCGAGGATTCGGTCGTCCGCGGTGATTTGCAGCACCGTCTGCGCGTCCGCAAGCAACGGCTGCGGAGCAGCCGCCTCTGCAGATCCCGGTGAGGCCAGGAGAAGGCCCAGGATTCCGAGCAAGGCGAACCAGATTTCACGCATCTGACGATTCCTTACTACAATATGTTGATGGTAGTGGGTTCGCAGGCCGCCCGCAACGCGCCTTAGCCTCGGGTGCCGGCCAGCGCGCGGCCGAGCCGAGCGAGGGCTCCGCGAAGCAGTGGATCCTCGATTCCCGACAGCCGCTCATCGACGGTGTCAGATCCGTCCGCCACGAGCGGACGAGTACCAGGATCGTTCGACGCCGAATCGAGCGGCGGAAGCCCTTGCACCAGCGCCAGGCGGGTGACGATACAACGGCCGAAAAAGAGGTTGATTCGTTCGATCAGCAGCGGCGCGCGGTGCTGCACCTCGAGGGCGGCCATCGATGCTGTCCGGAGCTTCAGGACGCCGTCGCGACCAAGGGCGGAGGGCCAAGTCATCGCGGCCAAATCCGGACCGATGATCGCCACCCATTCCGATTTGAGGCGGACGAGCATCCCGCCGCCGCGTTTGGCGACGATCGGCGCCGCGAGCTTCGACACGGCGACGCCAACGGCACGAAAGCCCGATCTTCTTTCGCTCTCGGGAGCCGATACGGGTAGGCTAGTCTTATCGTCCGAGACATCGCGCTGTCGCTTCGTCGTGCCCATGTCATCGCTCCGATGCGACCCCAGGTCGTCGCAGGAGATGCCCGATCCCGCCATCTTGCTGGCTTGGTACGACCGCCATCGCCGCAACCTGCCGTGGCGGGCGCCGCCGGGGATGCGCCCCGATCCCTACCGTGTGTGGCTCAGCGAGATCATGCTGCAACAGACGACGGTGGCGACGGTCGGACCCTATTTTGACCGATTCATGGCGCGCTGGCCCGATGTTTCGGCGCTCGCCGCGGCCTCGCTCGACGAAGTCCTGCAACTTTGGCAAGGGCTCGGCTACTACGCGCGCGCCCGCAACCTCCATGCCTGCGCCCGAACCGTCGTCGAGCAGCATGGCGGCGTTTTCCCCGAGAAAGCGCAGACGCTGCGCGGGTTGCCCGGGATCGGTGATTACACCGCGGCGGCGATCTCCGCGATCGCGTTCGATCGCCGAGAAGCCGCGATCGACGGCAATGTGGAGCGCGTCGTTGCACGTCTTTACGCCGTGCGCGAACCGCTGCCCGCAGCAAAGCCGCGCCTCAGAGCGCTCGCTGCCGCGCTGGTTCCGAATCGGCGCACCGGCGACTTCGCCCAGGCGTTGATGGATCTTGGCGCGACGATCTGTACGCCTCGCCGGCCCCGCTGCGTGCTGTGCCCGTGGCGCGCCTGCTGTGTCGCCGCGGGGGCCGGCCTGGCGGAAGATTTGCCGGCGCGGGCAGAAAAGCCGGAGAGACCGCTGCGCCACGGCATCGCGTTCTGGCTCTCTCGGGCGGATGGCGCGGTGCTGCTTCGCCGCCGCTCGGAGCAGGGCCTGCTCGGCGGCATGATCGAGATCCCCTCGACACCTTGGCGCGCCACGCCGTGGACGCTCGCCGAGGCGGTTCGGGTCGCGCCCGCAGCAGTCGAGTGGTCGGTGCTGCCCGGTACCGTGCGTCACGGCTTCACTCATTTCCTTCTCGATCTCGCGGTCGTGGCAGGCAAAACGAGCCACGACGCCGAGGGGTTATGGAGTCCGGTCGAACGCTTCGGCGATCATGCGCTGCCGACTTTGATGAAAAAGGTCGCCCGACACGCGATGTCGTCGCTCGCGGCGGATCCTTAAGGGGGGATGACCCCGAGCGCCGCGAAGAGCGGCAGCTCTCCCGCGACCGCGACCCGTACCGGAGCGAACGAACGCCGATGATGCCGGGTCACGCCGAGCCGGCGGATTGCCTGGCCGTGTTCCTGCGTCGCGTATCCGACATTGGTCTCCCAGCCATAGCCGGGGTAGCGCGGCGCCAGACCGCGCATGATCCGATCGCGCGTGACCTTGGCGATCACAGAAGCGGCTGCAATCGAGAAGCTGAGGGTGTCGCCCTTGACGACGGTTTGCACCGCGCAGACGAGAGGCGGGGCTATGTCGCCGTCGACAAGGGCGGTATCGGGGCGCACCCCGAGCATGGCCACCGCGCGCGCCATCGCCAACAGCGCCGCGCGCAGGATGTTGATGCGGTCTATTTCGTTCACGCTCGCGGCACCGACGCCGATGCGGGCGGCGTCGCGATCCACGCAGCGTTTCAGTGCCCGATAGCAGGCCTCGCGTTGTTCGATGGTCAGCACCTTCGAATCATCGAGCCCATCGCGCAGAATCTTGGGAAAGCGGCTGGAATCGAGAACCACCGCGGCCGCGACCACCGGCCCGGCGAGCGGCCCCCGCCCGGCCTCGTCGATGCCGCACACCAACCCCTTGTATCGCCGCTCGATCGCAAAATCCGGCATCGCCCCTCCCCCCGCCTGGCTTGTGCCACGAGCGGGAACGCCGGGCAAGAGCGGGGTGGCGCCCGGCGTCGAGATCATTATCTTGATCGCATGTTGACGTTTTTCCTGAAATTCGGCCGTGATCGCCCGGGTCGAGGCCTGCGCCGAGCGAGCCTGCCCTTTCTTTGTGCCGCCGCGGCCCTCTGCCTTCTCGCCGCAGCTCCAGTCGGCGCCCTCGATCTTTTCTCCACGCATGAGGTGACAGCCCAATTCGCGACCCCGGACGGCAAACCAATGGCGAACGCCGAAGTGCAGGCCTTCGCCCCCGGCGACCCGAAGAGCCCCGCGGTAACCGGCCATACCGACGCCGAAGGCAAATTCGTCTTCACCGCCGACCGGGACGGATTCTGGAGCGCTGAAGCCCACAGCCCCGATTACGTCGCCCGGGTCATGATCCGGGTCGGCGGCGAGCAGCAATCGCAAAACTGGCTGTCCCCTATTCTCGTTGTCGGCTTCCTCCTCATCATGCTGGCCCTCGCCATCTGGTACCGTCTGCTGCGCGCACGCACCGGCCGAAACCGTAATAACTTGTCCAGGTAGTCCCGTTCGACATCCCTAAGGATCGATCATGGGACGATCGCTCTTCGACAGGAACTTTTCGATTGCGACGGCGGTTGTCATCGCCGTCATTATCTACGGTTCTCTATACCCATTTATGTTTCGTCAGCCGGTCGATCGCCTCGGCCCGGCGGCGCGTGCGCTCTTCGATAGCTGGGCGGAAGCGCCCAGCCGAGGCGATTTCATTGCGAACGTGGCACTGTATATGCCATTGGGCTTCTTCGCGATCCTTGCTATCGGCAAGGGTGTCGGCACGCCGAGGCGCATCACGCTGGCCGTCCTGACCGGGGCGGTTCTCAGCACGTGCATGGAACTGGCGCAATTCTACGACGATGGCCGCCAGACCGCGGCGACCGATCTCTATGCAAACGTCGTCGGGACGGTGCTGGGTGCGATTGGCGGCGCCCTGACAGGTGGGAATTTTCGTTGGCCACTGCTTCGGGAGATCGTGTCCAACCGCGTCCCGACGATGCTTCTGAGCGCCTGGGCCGGCTACCGCCTCTTCCCCTACGTCCCGACGACCGACCTACACAAATACTGGAACGCCCTGAAGCCGGTCATCCTGCACCCGAGCCTGACGGGCTACGATCTCTTCCGCTACACGGCGTTATGGCTGACGATCGGCGCACTGGTCGAGGTTATTGGTGGACCGAGGCGCCTGGGGCTGCTGTTTCCGCTATTCGTTGGCTCCGTGATCGTCGCCGAGGTGGTGATCGTCGACACAACGCTGACTACGGCCGAGATCGCCGGAGCAGGGTTAGCCTTTTGCGCGTGGGGCGTTCTCGCAGTCGGTCCACGCCTCCGCGTTGCCCTGATTGCTTTGCTCCTTTGCGGCTATGTCATCGCTGAGCGGCTTGAGCCGTTCCAGTTCGGCGCCACAGCGGGTTCTTTCGGATGGATCCCGTTCCTGGGCTTCATGTCCAGCTCTCCCGAGATCGGTGGTTTATCATTTTTTCAGAAATTCTTCCTTTTCGGCAGCTCGATTTGGCTCCTGGCCAAAGCCGGACTTCGGCTGCGGTCATCCACCCTTGTCGTCGCGGTTATTTTGTTCATCACGAGTCTGGCAGAGACCTTTTTGCCCAACCGATCAGCGGGGATCACGGATGCGGTGATGGCCTTGCTCATCGGAGCGATGTTCGCACTCGTCGAGGGCGAAACCAGACGCCAGCGCGTACCAGTCAAGAGAACCACAGAGACGTCCGTACGTCGCTGCCTCCGGGCGCAGACCGGCAGATCGGACGATCGCCAAGACGAGCACGATTTTGCCGGTTCGCGTCACAGACCGTGAAGGCGCTTTCGTGGCAAGACAGAGCACCGAGGCGGGATTAGAGGAGACTGAGCGGATCGGTGGGATGACGGCGCTTGCCGGATTCGTCGTCGCGGCAGCCTGCCTCGCGCTCACAGGCATCATCACGTTAAATTATCCGCTGGCACCATGGCTCGTGAGCATCGCCCTCGCGCTCTACGCACTGGCGCTGTGGCGTTGGCCTTCCCTCTGGCTCGCCGTCATCCCTGCGGTGTTACCGGCGCTCGACCTTACACCGTGGACGGGCTGGACTCGGGTCGGCGAGCCGGACCTGTTCGTCCTCGTCACGATCGGGATTTTGGCGCTGCGTGCGACGCCCCGGCGCGCCGATTTCGCAATCGAGGGCCTCCCCGCCGCAGTGGTTGCGTTGACCCTCGTCAGCTATTTGGTGAGTGTCGCTCTCGGCCTTGCACTGCCGGGTCCGCAGGGCGGCTCGGACAATCCCTATCTCCGGCCTGACAACGCTCTGCGCCTGGCGAAGGGATTCTTCATAGCGCTGGCGCTACTGCCCTTTTTGCGTGAGAGAATGCGGACCCGTGGCGACGCTTCGGCTTGGTTGGGCGCCGGGATGGCTGTGGGGCTGGCGCTCGTCGCAGCAGCGACACTGGCCGAGCGCGCCGTCTTCACCGGACTCTTCGACTTCACCACCGAATACCGCGTCGTCGCCACCTTCTCCAGCATGAATATCGGCGGCGGCTATATCGGCGCCTATCTTGCGATGGCGCTGCCATTTCTGTTGGTCTTCTTGCTGCGACCGCGCGCGCTCTCGCTCCTGGCGATGTTCGGTATCGCCTTCGGCGCCGGATATGCTCTGGTCGTGACCTTTGCGCGCGCCGCCTATGCCGCTGCGCTGATTTCGGCCATCCCCGCCTGCCTCGGCTGGGTGTGGGCCGCGCGCCGCCGCGGGCCGTCGGGTACTCTATCCTCGCGGGTTCTCTCGATGGTGCTGTTTTTGTTGGTCGGGGGCATCGTGATCACCGCTCTCGACACTCGCTTCATGACCGAGCGGCTGCAAACGGTGGCTCCCGATCTCGCCGATCGAGAGAACAATTGGACTGGCGGGTTGGCGCTGCGCGACGACAACCTCGCCACGTGGCTCTTCGGCATGGGGCTCGGGACCTATCCGCGCATCGTTCTCGCCCGCAAACCCAACGGCCGCTTTCCGACCAACTTCGTCGTCGATCCCGATGGAGCCTACCCCGTTCTGTCGCTGCACGCCGGCTTGCCGACGTATCTCGGGCAGAAGGTCTCGATCGAGCCCGATCAGCAATATCGGCTCTTCGTCGCCTTGCGGTCGCCCGACGGCAGGGGTCAGCTATCCGTCCTCCTCTGCGAAAAGATGCTGCTCTATTCAGCGGACTGCCGCGACGCGACATTCCGGCCCCACAGCCCGGGGATTTGGGAGGATTTCGGCGCGGTGATCTCGAGCGCGGGTCTCGACGAGGACGCGGTCCTTTGGTGGCTGAAACGCCCGGTCGAATTGGACCTGTTCGACCCGATCCCGGGCACCACGATCGAGATCGGTCATATCCGGATGTTCGGTCCGCAAGACCGCGACGTCCTCGCGAACGGAGACTTCTCCCGGGGCACCGAGCGCTGGTATTTCACGGACGATCAACACCGGATATGGCGCATCCACAACCAATACCTAACGAGTCTGTTCGAGGGCGGCGCATTGGGTCTGGCCTCCTTCGTCCTGCTCGCCGGCTCGGCGCTCGCGGGGGCGGTGCGTGCGATGGGGCGCGGCGAAGGGATGGCGGCTGCCGTTGCCGCATCGGTGTTGGCCTTCCTGTGCTCCGGAGTCTTTGATTATCTCCTTGAAGTGCCGCGACTTGCAGCGCTGTTCTACCTCGTCGCCTTCAGTGGTCTGACGATGATGCAGCCGCGGCTGCAGGGTCACGCCTCCGTCCCATAGCCGAGGCTCGTCGCCGTTCTCTGCACCGCGATATACGAACCCGCGAGGCCGCACGCCCAAGCTCAGCGGGCTGGCCCGCCATCGGGACTGATCTGCGATCAGCCCGGATCTATCAGCGACCCGATCAGATCGGCCGGCCATACAAGGCTGACCGGGGCGCTCGTCAGCGCCTCGAAGGACGGGTTGCTGCCGTGGGGCAAATCGACCATGTGATGGCTGAAATGTGCGAGCACGCCAGCGAGATAAAGGCCGGTGGCCCATTTCCAAACGTGCTGGTGCTGGCGCGAGCGGGTCGCTTTCGGCGCAGCAAACGAAAAGACCCGGCGTCCGAACTTGGGCAATCCCGGAGGGCCGATCATGATCTCACCCACGCGCTTGCAGTGTTACAGTTAAATTACGCGAAAATCAACCGCATCATCCTTCCAAATCGGCAAACGCTGTGCTGCAAGGCAACGCGGCACTCTAATAATACACGGTCTTTCCGGGGCCGTCACTGTTCCGCGTCGCGATGTCACGGCCCGCGGTGATGTAATTGTCAACGGACGGCGAACCCGGCCGCCGCAGCGAGTGTGTAGAGCCCGGCCGCTCCGAGCAGAAGGATGGCGAGGATGGCAAAGGCGTCGGCGCCGAGGCGATCACCGAGCGGCCGGCCGGCGAGGCCGCCGAGAAAGGCGAAGGGGATCAGGATCCCGGCCGAGAGCCAGGTTTGGGCGGGGATGCCGACCGTCACGGCGTGAGAAGCGAGCGTCACCGCATAGGCGAGCGCGAAAAACGCGAGTTGGGTCGCCCGCACGGTCCGCGGCGGCGCCCCGGCGAGCAGCAGGTAGATCAGCACCGGCGGTCCGGCCATCCCGACAAGCGCGGTG
>DATEQL010000832.1:0-3346 GCA_035272665.1 Allostellaceae bacterium | reverse complement strand
TCGCGGTCAAATCGAGTGCGAGATATTCCTTGAACAGGTCGATCCTGGCCGAGGACGGCAAGGTCGGGCTGCCGACACAAGCAGGTACCGCAATCCAGTGACCCTGCTGCTTGGCGACATATTCGATGCCGGCGCTGATCTCGCCGTTTTGGGCGATCAACGGCGCCATGATGTCGTCGACCGGTTCGAGGTTGTCGGTCTGAGCCGATAAGCGCCGTGGACAAAGGGCGCGGCTAAGGCGGTCGTCGCCGCGGTCTGCAGAAGCGTGCGCCGTGTCAGCCGAGTGGTCGCCATCCCGTGGTCTATGTCCGCATGAACCCTTCGAGCTCGTCGGCGGCCCAGTCCATCGCCTTGTCGATCGATTCGCCGGCCTGGGTGCAATGCGCGATCATCTTGGTCATTGTCGCCTGCACGAAGATCTGGTTGCCGATGCGCGTCGGCGCCGGCGCACCCGAGATCGAGGCGATCACATCGCCGCGCGGCGGATAGTTATAGAGCGTGCCCTTGGGCGGCCCCTCCTCCTCCCAGGTCTTGAAATCGTGCAATTTCTCGAAAGGCGGGATGTCGTAGCCGTGGCTCGCGGCAACGAGCTGCTCGACCGAGGACCGTTGCGAGAGGTGCAGCAACAGGCTCTTCGCCGCCGCCTTGTTGGCCGAGAACCCCCAAATCGCCCAGAAATTGGGATTACCCGGATCAAAGCGGCCCTTCGGCCCCTTCGGCGAAGGATGGGTCCAGCACTGTTCGGCGACTTGGGGGGCGTCGCGCACCGCCACCGCCCAGGCCGAGGGCGGGTTCATGATCAAGGCACCTTTGCCCGAGATCAGCCATCTGTTGTTCCCAGCATCGTCCCACGCATAAACATCGGGCGGCAGGAACGGCACCAGGCGCTTGAACCAATCGAGCACCTGTCGGGTGGCGTCGGATTTGACCGTGATGTTGCCTTCCTGATCGACCAGCACCGCGCCATAGGCGGCGAACACGGCGCCGGCCCAATTGACCGAGTCGCCGGTCTGGCCGAGCGGCATGCCGAACGGATATCCGGCCTTGAAGCACTTCTCCGCCGCCGCGAGAAAGAAGTCCCACGTCCAGTTGTCGGCAAGCGTTTTGTCGGGCGGCGCTCCGGCCGGGTACATCTTCGTCAGGTCGAGACCGACATGCTCCTTGAAGAGATCGATGCGGCTGCACGGCGGTAAGGTCAGCGTGCCGACCGTAGCGGGCACGGCAATCCAGTGGCCCTCGACCTTGCCGAGATATTCCGAGCCCTGGCTGACGGCGCCGTTCTCTGCAATCAGCGTCTTCATCAGATCATCGACCGGTTCGAGGTGTTCGGCCTTGGGTGCGGCGTACCAGGTTGGCATTCCCAGAATGTCGTGCCCGGATCGTGCTTGCTCTTCGGCCGCCCCGGTCAGCATCAGCTTGTCGCCCTGCGAGGTGATGAAGTCGATCGAGATATCGACCCTCTCCTTGTCCGCCCATTCCTGGCAGAGCTTGGTCAAGGTGTCGTTGGCGCCCGGAACCCAATGGTCCCAGAACCCGATCGCCAGTTTGCCGGCGGCATGGGCGCCGCGCACGAAGGGCGCTGCCACGACGGCCGAAGCCGCGGTCTGCAATAGGGTGCGCCGTGTCAAAGTCGCTGTTCTCATCCTGCCCTCCTTCGCCCGCGGCTCAACAGCCGCCCGCTAGTAATAGCCTACTTCCGTGCCAGCCGTCTGCCGGCGCGCTATTCGGGCAGCGCGGGCTCCATCACGTCTCGCGGGGCTGGATGCGCCGTGGATTGCTCAAGATCGGGCTGCTGCTCGGCGAGTTCGTTGACCGCATTTGCCAGCAAACGATACTTGACCTGAGTGACGGTGAGATCCCGAAAGTAGTTGACGAGATCGCCCCAGGGGTCGTTCAGCCGGCTGATCCCTGAGATAAAGGCGACGACGCCGCCCAACTCGAGGCGATCGGTGTAAACCCACCATCCGCCAATCAGCAGGGCGGAGATGATCTGCAGATGACTGCAGAGATTCATCAAGAAGTTCATCGTAAATTTGAAGCGAAAGATACCCATGTCGAGGGCAAAGACCCGGTCGATCCGCTGCTCGTCGGCGCGAAAGTGTCCGTTGGCCTGGTCGATCACGCCGATCCCGAGTTGGCGCAATATCCGGATGCGGGCTCCGGCGCGCCGGTTGACCGCCGCCTGCATCAGCGGAACAAAGAGGAACTGAGGGACGAAGAGGGCGAATGCGCCGAGCGCCATCCACGGGTCGATATGGATCAAATAGGCGAGCACCGAGGCCAAGATGCCGCCCTGCAGCAGGGGCTCCGAGACACTCCCGCCGACGAAACCGCCGATCGGATCGACTTCGGCGACAATCAACGAGACCGCAATCCCCTGTGCCTCTGCCGCGGGGGAAGAGGTGGGCGGCGCCTCGGTGACCGCATGAACTCGCCGGCGCAGGTCACGTGTCGCCCGCTCGCCGACCCAGCCGCGATAGACGTTGAGGACGAGCTTGGTTCCGCCTTGGACGAGCACGACACCGGCATAAACGGCGCACAGCACGATCACCCGGTTATAGGGGTGGTCCTTGACGAGGTTGTCGACGATCCGGCGCTGCAGTTCGAGCGGGACGACTTCGAGGAGAAAGACGCTGACGGTCAGCGCCAAGAGCAGGAGCTGGTGGAGCCCGCTGGTTGCCAGCGCGTAGCGAAAGACGCTGCCCGGTAATTCGTCGGCTGCGGCGGCCCCAAGCTGGCGGGCCCAGGTAGTGAGGCTCATCGATAAGAAGATTAGACGATCCGGCCGCGCCGGTGAATGATCCAGGTCAATCCGGCGCGGCGGCGCCCTCACCCGCGGAGTAAGGCGGGTGAGGGTAGCGCTGCTGGAACTTCAGCCGCCCTTCACCAGCATTGCCAGGATCGGTTCGAGGTGGTCGTCGGCGAGTTGCTTCAGCTCGTCGTCGGTGCGGTCCTGGACCGGGTGGGGAATGAACACCAGGGCCGGGTCGATACCGAGTGATTTGGCCTGGGCGGCCGCACCCTCGATAAACTCGGTGGTGGCGACGCCGACCGTTGGAATGCCGCGTCCTTCGAGATCTGCCATGTCATGCGTACAGCACGAAATGCAGGACCCTCAGTCGGACAATCCTTCGATGACGAGGTCGACTTCGGCGGCGATCTGCTGCCGCAACGGCAACGGCGCCACCCGCGTGTTGGTCGGCTTGGCATAGTGCTTGACCGCGATGCCGCGTTCGCCGATCCGCTCACCGAGCCGGTGCAGAAACACGTCGCCGCGCGATTTGGCGATGTCGAGAATGCCGATGGTCAGCCCGTCGAGCCGCTCCGGTCGGGGCAGGCGCGGCCG